>JBKQRG010000056.1:0-17784 GCA_052144015.1 Desulfomonilaceae bacterium | reverse complement strand
CGGTGCAAAATCGAGCCTTCGATCTCTTGGGTATCTCACCCAGATTGTAGCCACGAAACAACTCAGATTTCTTGAGCCGAATCAAGAACAAACAAATTCTTACGCACATCAACTTTTCCAACTTCGGATTAATGGGGTGACTAATTTCAAAGTAAGATTCAAGTAGTCGTGATCATAAAGTATTAGCTTGCCAGGCGGTGTGATGGGGCGTTGAGGGGTGCGTCATTTTTCCGCACCTGTCGGCGAAGCAATTTTGTTCGGTGAGATTTTTAAGATTAGTATCTACGTGGCGATTATTATTAACTAAGTCCCTAGCGCTAATCCCTAATTACTGCATATGATTTCCCATACTCAACGTGGAAGACTGGAGGGGGAATACTAGGCAGGCCATATGCCCCCTATCCTCTGTCGCCAGAACCGACAGAACACCTGCCACCCCGGGGGCTATAACCCGTGGAACAATACCCTTGCCCTTGTCTAGCCCCATTGCCATTGACACAATTAAGACTCTAGAAGTTATTGCCATCATAGCAATTACCGCTGGCGATAGATCCATCTCGGCACCCCCCAGAATGCCTTGACCCAGTAGTACAGGAAGCACCTGCCTGCAGGAAGCTCGGGATGTTAAAATCTACAAGTCCCGGCTTTTCATATTGGGGCTTTTTACCAGTTGGATTCATGTGGATCTCCCAATCTAACCCCGGATTCTTCAATAGCATAGAATTTCAAATTAGGACATTACCTAATTCGATAATAATTCTTGTGGCCATTTTGTGTCCACCGTAGGGGAAACATCGTGCTTTTTGGGTCCATTTTTGCAATGGGGTCCGGGATAAGTCATTGATTTTGTTAACTGACCTGCCCTAATTCTCAGACTCTTAATCAGTAGGTTCAGGGTTCGATCCCCCGACGGCCCACCAAAGAATTAACCAGGTTAGCCAATTATAGACTGACCTATTTTTTTGAGGAATCACTCGGAGATAACCAGAGCGCCGGGAAAAGGGCCTTTGGGGGTGAGGTCTTGAAATGACTGTGCCTCGGTTATTAGAGCAGAGCAATCAGGGTCACCTGATATTTTGCTACAGTACCGTCGGTAAAGTGATTTCAGGAAGAGCCAATAGGAGAACTGGTTTTTCAAGCCTGACCTCAGACTCAGCTCTATGTATCATCTGTCAGACGGCGTGTGAATTGTAGCGCAGTAGGTTCAACCCGCGCAAGATTTTAGGTCCGGTCTTGAAATGACGCCGCCTTCGTCACTCTTAGATTATGAGCGATATGGGGGCGCTTGAATTAGCTACAGTAAAACGGCGGCCAACAGAACAATCCCCCGGTTGCTGTTGCGGCCCTGGCCGCCAGTTCTGCGTCAAACAACTCCCGTCTGATCAGTTCGTAAAGAAAGTCGCGGCCACCTTTGGCCTCTGTTGGTACAACCCAACTCTCGGGTCGGAGAGATGTGAAGATGTAGAGGCCATCAGAGCATATGTAGTCCTCTACCATGAGACAGACGCACTCAATGTCACTCCATCGGAACTGCGCTGTCCAAGGATTGGACCCCGGTGGTCTGACATCCAACTCTACAATGTCGTCATTCCACTCAACGGTGAACCATTGGGACACGTCAAGTGACGGTGACGGTTTCCCGCGAAAGATCCTCTTGAGTATAGTTCCTATTCCCATTCTAATCGAGTCCAGCTCTCCTGTGCCACTCAGTCGATCCGAAATTATGTGGCCTACTATGTATCACCTACGTTTTCAATGACCTCCCAGTTCAGTCCGGATCTTGCCATAAACTAACTCAGAACCTGGATTAGCTTTTGAGGCTAGATCACAGCGAGCAGCGCTCTACTCCGGTTTCTTGTAACAGCGCAGGGGCATCCCGTTGGCAATGGCCGCAAGGCACCTGTTGCAGGAGACGCACGACGCACGATCAGTTTTCCCGGCTTGAATTCTCTTCACAAGAAAGGGTTCCCGGACAAAGGGCCGACTCATGGAGATGAAATCCGCGTATCCCTTTTCAAGAATCTCCTCCATATGTTTGACTCTTCGCATGCCACCGACAAGTAACAAAGGAATGTCCCCGAGCACGGGCTTGATGATCTTCGCGGCTTCAAGATGATATCCTTCTACGAGGTCGTATTTCCCAGCCATTCTACTCAATTTGATCTTGGCGATCGGTTTCTTCCATAACGGCATTGTGTCCACCAATTCTTGCACTGGGACCCGGCCCCGGCACATGTCCATAAAGGAATAGAACGTCGAGCCACTGCTGATCTCAACAGCGTCAATGCCCATTTCGGCAAGCCTGCGAGTATAATGAGCTGCCAACTCAGGTGTCACTCCTTCACCAGGCGTATGATCGTGCGTGTTTAGCTTGATCATAATTGGTGTCTCTTTTGGTATCGCTCTCTTGATTTCACTGAACACTTGCTCCAAAAACCGAAAACGGCCTTCCTCCGATCCGCCCCAGGCATCGCTCCGTGAGTTGTAGAACGGCGATAGGAATTGATTGATCAGATAACCGTGAGCCCCGTGGAGCTGAATTCCATCCGCTCCTGCTTCCACTGCCCGTTTAGCCGCTCTACCGAAGGATTGAATAGTTTCTTGGATGTCCTCCTCGTTCATTTCTCTGGGTTTCACAAAGAAGATGGGGTCACGGCCTTTGCCGGACGGGCCTATAGGGTGGTGGCCGGTGACCTTTTTCGTTGTCTGTCTCCCTGCATGTGAAAGTTGGAAGACTATCTTGCCATCGTGCTCATGAACCTCTTGCACAAGCCTTTTCAGGCCCGATATCATATCATTCGAGTGAATTCCGATCTTATTGACAGATGCTTTGCCCACCTGATTAACATAGAGGTGACCGGTAATAATGAGACCTATTCTTCCTTTTGCAAGATTGCGGTACAGTTTGATCAGGTCGTCAGTTACTTGTCCGTTTTCTCTCGCCATGCCTTCGAATGTAGCGGAGCGGACAAAACGGTTCGGTAGTTCGAGACGGCCCATTTTCATAGGTGAAAAAAGTTGCGACATGGTCGGTATCCTCCGTTGTTTGTGCAAAGCATCCAGAAACCAATTTCAGTCACACGCTTGGTTCCCCATTCATGAAAGCACTTTCCGGATGATGTCTGATGAAAAGGGCTTCCCGTGGGCAGGATATATCGTTCTTGCTCCCTGATGCAGCAGCATTCGCCAGCTCTCTTTCAGCCGGGCAAAATCCTCGGCGAAGACAGGCATGTTAGCGCCGTAGCGTAGAGGGAATTTGTTCATAGCCATATCGCCCACAAAGGCTTCCCCACTGTCCAACAAGACGCTTACCGATCCAGGAGAATGACCCGGCGTATAAATCACTCTTCCGGCAATTCCATATTCGGACAGGGACAATCCCTCGTCTCCGATAACAAGATCAACGGTAGCTCTGGGAATATGAATGAAGGGAAGAACAAGGTTTGTTGCTTTCTCAAGCAACACTCCCCAAGCATTAACCCCTGGGGGCATAACTTTCAGCGGTTTCTCCAAACGCTCCTTGTCAAGCCCGTGCATCGCGATCTTTGCCCCGGTAAGCTCTCTTATATCGGACGCGCATCCTATGTGATCCCAGTGCCCGTGGGTAATGGCGATGAGTTGAATGTCTTCCGGAGCCATCGAGATCTCGTGCAAAGCTCTTTTGAATTTGTTGATCTTTCCCGGACTGCCTCCGTCAATCATAATGGTTCCCTCGTCCTGGACAATGTAGCATTGGTCCAAACCCAAATGAATTACATGGATCTTGACGGTCATTCTGATCCCCCTATGATTTCCTCATCTCACGCTTACCATCCTTAACTGCAGTACCGGTAGCAACCATACCGGACTTTCGTCTCGCTAACGGATTTGCCCGCTGTGGCCAATTCCTGCAGGACAGCAGATCCAAGTCTTCCCTAGCCTTCGTCAACCATCCATCCGCACCGCATTCCTCGAAGAAGTTCATGTCCGCTGGGTTCTGGAATTGGCATTTCCGGCATCTCATGGTTGCCCCGCTGGGTCGTTGAGAAAGGGTGCTTCCGAGACTCCTCATTCGGTGAGGATAAGCAATTTGATACAGTCAATGATGATTGTCCGAGCGCTCTGAAGGTAACGACACAGTTTAGGCAGCGGCAGGATGATTGTCAATCAGTTCTTTGGTTTTTCTAAGTACTTGGCGTTCCTCGATTCAAATTCATGTCAGTGTGAAAAAAATTGGTTCATGTGAGAAAGATGAATAGTACGGCCTGCCAGGGGCTGTGGCCTTTATGATAAATGGCCCTGGGGTGAGGGGGTCATCCCTGGCCGATTGCTATCGCCAGTCCGAGCAGTGGGACCTTCTTGCTTGGCACACGTCGCACTCCGTCCGAACTTAGAATCCGGGTCAGTTTTTGGGGGGCAGGTCAAGAGCACGGGTCACACCAACACCTTAAGCGAACTCTTTCGATTCACCGTCGGGAGATGGAGCTATTTGGGAGGCCTTATTCAGGCCAAGGTTCCTTCAGAGTCGCCTCCGCTTTCTGTGCCAAATCTGCTGGGTCAGTAAAGAGGGCGCAAGTGTGGGCCTTCATGATTCGGCCTCTGAAGTCGATGAGTTTCGCGAACCTAATGGGATCATCCTCCACCATGCTTGCCAGAATTGGTGCATCCTGGTCCATAACAAACATACAGACTCTCTTGCCGCTCGCAATTGCTTGACGATATTCCAATTCTGTCATCGACAGGCCAGTGCCGGGATCAACGTATCCGTAGCGCATTCCAAGGATCCCAAGGTAGACCTGACCCTCGTTTACTTTTCGACGAATGAGGTCGGCGGGAGCTTGCGCAGTCGGAGCAAATTCCTCCATACCGATGAATGTGAGTCGTAGGGCGTTGATCACATCCCTCACAGCTTGCCGATAAGGTTTCAGATCGGCGCTGGTAGAGCTGACGAATACCGAGTTGCGCACAACAGGCTGCCCGACCTTCTCAGTGAATACCAATTCCGCTTCGTAGCTACGCCTAAGAGCCTGAATCTCATCGAGTTGCTCTCTCAGCTGGGAAAGTGATTTGTCCTGGGGCAACTCTTGCTCAGCCAAAACGTGCAACAGGTCGCCTTCAATCTGGTTCCGACGAGCATCGAGATGACGCAGCATCATGTGGACTTGGTGGCGCCGCTCCGCCTCTGCTGTCTGTTTTGCGTCCATGGAAGGTGTTGGGGTTGCTGGCGGCTTGAGCGCGTGATTCGACGCACCTGATGAGGTTGACAGCCCTAATCTTCGAGCGGCAAACGCTTCAAAGAACACGAAAAAATCGTCTCGGCTCGTCTGACCGAAACGGTCCATCAAGTACAGTTCAACTTCGTACGCCTCTTCCGCATCGAGTAGGAAACCCACTAATGCGCCAGCCATTTCCGAAGCCACAATTTCATATGGTATTCTAGCGACGCCTGCGCCAATTGCCGGAAAGGCAACTGAAGCACAACCTAAGGCAGGAAGGAGGTTCATGACGCGCTGGGTAGTTTGGCGCACAATAGCGTCGGGCGGCAAACCCACTCGCTGCGACCCAATGGTTATGGCATGCAAGATGTATTTCGCCGGCAGATCGCCAGCGGTTGACACTATTACGTCCCCCGCCCGTACCGGTACCATCTTGGAGGCATCAGCAGCAACACTAGGGCCGCCGATGCGGCGGATGGCAGCTGAGACCCCTCCACCCATAGAGAGCAAATAGTCATCTGAACTCACCAATGCCTCGGCCTACGATGTGGTTATATCGCCGAAACGCAGGGTGATTTTGGACCGACTAACCTCATAGGTGCGTGAGTTCATGCTCAAATCCTCGAGCTATCCTGGCCGCCGCGTCGGCGGGGTGCCCCGAGCCCGCTCTGAGTAATTCTCCATAAAGGCAATAACAAGAACTGACCCGATACGTGGTAAACGCCCCTACCCTATTTCTCAGACTCTTAATCAGTAGGTTCAGGGTTCGATTCCCCGACGGCCCACCAAGAATATCAATCCATTACGCCATTCTCATTTGAGTTACCTCAATCTGCTGCACTCTTGCCGTACCCTCGTTTTGGCTTCAGCTTGAGATCTTCAGGCATGCTCGGGTAACACATAGCCCCAAACGGAATTTTGGGGCCAGGTTTTGAAATGACAGGGCCTCGGTTGCTCTTCGATTATGAGCAATCTGGGGCGACCTAAAATTCATCACGGTACCATCGGTAAAGTGATTTCGGGAACACTCCCAATATGTGACGGCTCGACGCAACCCGCTTCCGGTCAACCTCCTACCGTTTCGCCCAGCATTCCCTGAACGATTGCCAGGAGTCTACCTATTGACTGAACAGCAGCCTCTCTGTCCAGAGGCTCATCATGAAGCTCAAGAGATTCATACCGGAACCGCACAGCGTAGACATTGTACTCCACGAGGTCCCAATATTGCTCGACTTCCTCTCCGCTGTCTCTCAAAAGTTCGAGCAGAGCGCTTATGTCATGAGTTAACGGATATTCTTTGCCCAGAAGAGCCAGCCATGCCTTGAGGGATTTTTCAATTGTTTGCTGGGCGTGAAATCCGAAGATTTCTTCATCGAAAACTTCTCCGTTCATCATTCCCTTCAGCGCCTTGAAGTCCTTATAAGCCATCCCGAGGAGAGCGCCGGCTTGCCTAAGGTCTCTCATAGAGTACCTTGCCTTCCCTCAATGCTCTAGCAATCACATTATTCAAAGAACTGCGCCAATACACAACCTCGTCCCGACTATAGACGAGGATGTCTTTTGCAAAAGGAAAAGAGGCTAAGGCACGCCAAAGCCTAGCCATTTCTTTTCTGCGGCTTCGCTTTTCGTCAAACGGGTCGGATTCCACTATCAACAGATCTATGTCTGAACCAACACGAGATTCTCCCCTAGACCGCGAACCAAACAGAATAATCTGCTCCGGGTCGGCGGCCTCAACAATGACCTGCACCATGTCTTCAAGCGCCTGCTGCGTAAGTTCTGCCATGATCAGTCTCCTGGAGAACAGGCGGAGTTAGCCTGTCAGGCGTGCCGTTCAAGCCATGCTGACTAAGGATGAACATATCCTTTCCTTGGACGGAAGACAATCATAGACTCTTCACCGTCCCGGGTCAAACCGAGGCATTAACAAATGCCCAGTTGTACTGCCCACTTAGATCCGCTCCGATTCGATCCGGATTGCGGGGAGCGAAAGAAGTGCAGCTAAAGCGGAACGGAAAAGTAAATCTCTCGTGCGTCCCGTCCGGCTTTGCTGCGGCGCGTTTTCCGGTTCTTGGAGACGGGTCTCCAGAGGGTGGACAGGATAAAGATGACGACATCTAAGCGTCGCATTGCGACGAGGTATCAGAATATCACTGGTTATAGGAACGTTTTTGAGAGTTGGCCAGGCGGAGAATCAGGGGGAATACCCTTTTGCAAATGGGTTCCTGTGGTATTGAAAATGTTTTGCATCAATCAACAGGGGAGCCGGGATGGCGGACTAAAAAGGAGGCTAACACAGCGCTCAAACTCGCAACCGAGAACGCCAATCCGGCGCTTGCCAGGAAGTAACCATGGTAGTCCCAATGGGCCACCAGCACACCGCCTACCACGGGGCCGAGGAAAAACCCCGCTTGCACAGCGAAGAGCATCAGGTTTGCGTTCAGGGAACGGAAACGTTCGCCGGAGACCTGCAACATCAGGCCGTTGATAGCCGGGTAACCTAAACCCATGCCTAGCCCGAACATGATCCCCACGACCGGCACAGCCCACGTGCCCGGAAGATTGTCCAACGCCAGATGGGCCAATCCTACGATAATGAAGCACATACCTGCCAGCCGTGCCTTGTCGAATTCGTCGAACAGCCGACCCCCCAGGAGGCGGATCAAGATCATCGAGACCATTTGTAAACTGAAAAAAACTCCCACATTGGCGAGCCCCTGCTGCTGCGTAAACCCCTTGAAGAGAAAAAATAGGCCGCTCCAGTTTGCAAAGTAGCTCATGTTTAACAGAAGCAGCAATGCCACCGGCAGGCGCTTCACATTGGAGAGGATGTCGGCCCACGCCGGCAGATGTCCTATTGCTGGGGGAGCTTCCTGTCGATCCCGGCGCCGTCGACGGATCCGCCAGACGATCCAAGCAGCAGGCGCGAGCCATACCGTAGCAGCTGCATATCCATGGGGAGGGGACGGGATAAAAGGGGTCAGGCTATCCATCAGGGTCGGTACTGCCGCATAGCCCAGCAGGATGGCCACTGAATAGAGTCCGAACGCCTGACCGCTCTTCTCGGGAGGGATGACCGACACGAAGAGGGCCATTGCGCCGCCACCCGTGCAGAACTGACCGGCACCGTTTAACATACGCACTGCCAGCAGCCCCCAGAAAGAGTGAACGAACAAATAGGCGAAGCCGCTGGCTGTCATCATCACCATGCCCAGTAGCATCACGGGTGGCGCATTGCCGATGTTAAGGAAGGGACTCGCCACCAGATAGAGCACCATAGCGGTCAACGAATAGGCGCCAATCACCAGTCCGCTCAGCTCTGTGGGGATTCCGAGGGTCTGCAGATAGTTGAAGAGATTGTAGAAGACGCTAACGTTGCAGACACCCAGGAAGGCAATCATGCACAGGCCGAAAAATTCGAATGTCCATAGCGTGCGGGGCTCGGTCATGATCTGTATTTTGTCGCAAACTTGCGCCTAAGCGCAAGCCCTCGTTGTTTTCCCAATACATTCGCTCGCATGAACTGTTTCGGGTTGATCATAAATTTCATAATCCGTTTTGTAAATTTTTCTACTTCCCCTAGATTCCCCCGAATTCGCGAGTCTCGTCGCTCCGGCCACTAAAGACACACAATAATAGGGTGTTGGCTTAAGAGCTGACGCCTGTTTCTTCAGGTATCCGGCAAAAAGACCCCGTTTAACCCCCGCTTTGTTTGAGTGGATGTTGGAGCGGCTGGGCGGGTTCCGATTGTGGGATGCCCAAAACGCGATCTACTGCGACGACATTTGGCACGTTAAAATAATTGGATATTCATCCCACGAATCGCTAGATTGAGCCGGAATGAGCTTGCGCGTCATATTGGCGTTGACCCCAGGACAGTTAACCAGATCGTGTTAATATAATATCAGCGTCGTTCGACTGGTTACCTCTACAATAGGGGATTCCCATTTGATTATCGTGAATAAACTCGGATTTGGCTTCGATCGAGGCTCATTGAGTACACTCGGAGGTTGCGGGCGATCTCACCCCGGAGGCCAAGACGATCATTATTTCGGGAAGGTGCTCCTGAGTCTTCCTTTTGATAAGAGGCGCTTCCATGGCAAAGACATTTAATGCATGGCCAAGAGATTGGCCCAAGAGCCTAAATTATCCTGAAAGCCCGGTCCACCAGTTCCTCTATCAGACTGCCGCTCGGGTCCCCAATCGGATATCCATCATATTTGGAGGCATGGAGTTGACCTATGCCGAGCTGAAAGAATTAAGCGACCGGTTCGCTGCGGCCCTGGACGATATGGGAGTAAAAAAGGGCGACCGGGTGGCGATTCATCTGCCCAATATGCCGCAGTTCGCTATTGCTTATTACGGAACCGTCAGGATCGGGGCCGTATTTACACCCCTGAGCCCTCTCCTATCCCCGAGGGAGGCTCTCCATCAACTCCAAGATTCCGGAGCCGAGACAATCATCTCGCTGGATTTAATCTTTCCGGGAATCCAATCGATCATATCGGAAACAGCTATTAAACGTATCATAACCACCAGCTTTGCGGATTGTTACAGCCCAATTGTTGCCCCAGTGAAGCCCATCGGCGCCACAGCCGTTCCTGACACGATCGGTATGGCTTCGCTTCTCAAGAAGTATCAACCTTTTCAAAAGGAAGTCACCTTTGATGTGAAGGATGACCTGGCTCATCTTGCTTACACAGGAGGCACCACCGGCATTTCAAAAGGTGTGATGCTCACCCACTGGAACGTGGTAGCCAATACGATTCAGTACGGTAGCTGGTTAACGGGAAGCCAAATTGAGATTTCGGACATGGGGTTCAAAGCAGTTTTTCCGGCTGGGGTGGATCCTGCAAAAGACAGGACGGTCTGTCCGGATCACGAAGTGGCCTTAGTGGTCGTTCCATGGTTCCATGCCATGGGGACCGTTGTCTATCTCAATGGCTTGATATACGGAGGGGAGACACTCGTGGTATTCCCTCGATTCGAGCCGAAGGAGTACCTAGACGCTACGATCAAATACAAAGCCACTATGCTCGGCGGAGCTCCTCAGCTTTACATTCCCTTGATCAACCATCCGGATTTTGATTCATGTGACTTTTCCGGAGTCAAGATCGCGACTTCTGGCGCTGCGCCCCTGGCCAGCCCGGTTTTCGATAGACTTCTGGACGCATTCCCCTCAGCAGTCGTGGTAGAGGGCTGGGGACTCACCGAATGCGCTATGGGAGCCACGGCCAACCCTCCCGACCGCGAGGCTATACGACCCGGCTCGGTCGGCCTGCCGATCTTTGACACGGAATGCAAGGTGATCGATCCGAACACGGGCGAGGACCTTCCCCGCGGCTCTGAAGGAGAACTCTGTATTCGAGGCCCACAGGTCATGAAGGGTTATTGGAAAAAACCGGAAGCCACGGAAGAGGTTCTGAAAGACGGCTGGCTCTTGACAGGAGACATCGGCCATGAGGATGAAGACGGTTTCGTCTACATCACCGATCGCAAGAAGGATATGATAATCTATAAAGGATATAACGTGTATCCAAGGGACATAGAGGAGGTCATGTTTAAACACCCGGCGCTTCAGCAGTGTGCCGTTCTCGGGAAATCCGACTTCCGGACGGGTGAATTCCCTGTGGCTATTGTCGAATTGAAACGAGGCGCTCAGGCCACCAGGGAGGAAATCCTGGAACACACCAACTCTCAGGTCGCCCATTACAAAAAGATTCGAGATGTAATCTTTGTTGATACCATTCCTGTAAACTTCGCTGGAAAGGTACTAAAAAAGGATCTGAAAGGACTTGTGACCTAGAAATAGGAGATTCATGCAGCCTTTCAATACGAATTGTCAGTCTATTTCAAAAGAACTGAGGCGTCCACAGCCACAGGCGCTCCGTTAGTAATGAGTAAAGGGTTGATATCGATCTGTTCGATCTGAGGATAAGCAATTCCCAAATTCCCCAGGTTGACCAAAATATCCGCCATGATCTCCTCTCGGACAGGCGCTATGCCCCGAAAACCTTGCAAAAGCCTGGTGATGCGGATTCGATGGATGAGATCTAGCGCTCGGTCTCTGTCCAAAGGCGCGATGGCAAACGCAACGTCCGGATCAACTTCTGAAAAGATACCGCCCAATCCGAACATGACACAAGGCCCGAATTGATCGTCGCGGATAAAGCCCGCCATCAATTCATAATCGAATTTGATTTCTTTCTGGATCAGAATTCGGCCGTGACGATTCAGTTTTTCCTGAAGATGATGGAATGCGGCTTCCAATCCAGGCCTGTCCATGATGTGGAGCTGAACCATGCCATGTTCCGTCTTATGCGTCCGGCCCTGCATTAATCCTTTCAGAACAACCGGTGGCCCGATTTTCGAGGCAGTTTCCCAGGCCTCGTCAATGCTGTGGACAAGTTTTTCCTCCACGACGGGAATATTCCAGTCGGACAGCAATCTCTTGCTCTCAAATTCGTCCCATATTTTTTCGCCGCACGCCAAGATGGGCGGATTCGGAACCGGCTCGGATCCCGGAGTAGCTAGACTATTCGGAGTTTTCCGACAGTGCCGTCGTTGAGCAAATTCAGAAGCTGCCCGCAAACATTCTGCTATCCTGGAGACATCTTCGTGAACGATTATACCAGCCTCTCGGGCCCTCTGACGGAATGCCCGGCATCCTTCTTCGCGTCCCATCAACCAGAATAAGGCTATTTTGCCGGATTCAGCAGCCTTTTTCTTCAAGACATCAAGATCCAGGGCCTCTTGTTCCAGTCCCGCTACAAAATGGATGAGGAGCGCATCCACGTTGGAGTCGCTCAAGACAGCAGAAATAGCACGACCAAAGGCGATTTCCCGGCCGTGTAAGGCAAGTGCGGGGAAAAGATCTATCGGGTTGGATACCGGCATCCAGGCAGGAAAAATCTCACTAAGTTGTTTAATTGTTGCTTCTGAGAGCTGCGCCGCAGGAAGTCCCAGTCTTGCCAGGGCATCGCACGCAAGAATTCCCGCTCCACCGCTTAGGGTAATAATTGCCGTACGGCAGGCAGGATTAACATTGGGTATCATGGCCAGGGCATTGGCCACGTCCATCATTTGATGAAGCTCATCAACTTTGATGATTCCGGACGCTTCCAAGACGCTGTTCAAAAGACGAGAATTTCCTGAAAGGCTGTACGTGTGGGTCATGGCGGCCCGGGCCCCAGCTTTGCTGCTGCCTCCCTTCAAAACCACCACCGGTTTACTCGAAGCTTGAGCTATACGGGAAAATAGCCTTCCACGGGGAATAGATTCCAAGTACATGGCGATTACGTCTGTGTCAGGATCCTTTAGCAGGTACTCCAGAACGTCACATTCATCCACATCTGCCCTATTCCCAATAGAACAGGCCTTGGCGATACCGACGCCTCTTCGGCTCACCTCGGCAAGAAAAATCGCCGACATCATACCGCTCTGGACAATAAGGGAGACCCTTCCGGGAAGCAGGCCCTCTTGACGTCCGCCTGGATGCATAAACGAAAAGAAACGCTTATGGGGAACATCCACCATTCCCATGCAATTTGGTCCCCAGATGCGAATACCAGCTTGTTTGGCAATGGCGACACACTGATCTTGTAGTTCCAAACCTTCCTTCCCGACCTCCGCAAATCCTGCACTCTCAATAATTACCCCTTGCACGCCTTTGGCCACGGACGCTTCCAAAACCGAAGGAACCGAAGAGGCCGGCACCAGGACGATGGTCAGATCGACCCGATCGGGAATCGCCTCAATGGAAGGGAAACAAGGCACACCCTCGATTTCAGAGTGATTCGGATTTACCGGGTAGATACGACCTGTGAATCCTGCGAGCAAATTCAAGATCACGAATTGCCCAATACCGCGGTTGCTGGCTCCAATAACCGCGATGGAGCCAGGGTGGAAGAAAACATCCATAATGTCTCCCGGAACGCAAGCTCGGGAAATGCAGACCGTTAGCCGGGAACTCGACAAAAGGTCGCACCTGGCGGACACTCCTTCCCCGCCGGTCATCCCTATCGACATTTACTTACCTGAATTTGGGATTCTCCGCCAGGCAATATTTCGCCGAGCGATCCCATCTGGGGAAGCTTGAGCAACCCGCTTTGAAGGCAACGATAGTCCAAAAAGGTGGTTCCTCCCGTGTCAACGTTATTGGTGGGGTAGTCCACTCAAAGTTCCTTTTATCGTAGAATCAGATACGATTTTGTTTGTGCAAATATGAGATCAGTAATAAGATGATATTAGAGGGGGTTTGCCATTCGCGAGAATTCCTCATGAAGGGTCCGAATGACGACCAAAAAGAACTCGCCGGTGAGGTTCTGAAGCTCCGCCAACTTATTGACGCGTATGAGGTCCGTGAATCAGCTTCGAGGATGAGGACCAGGCGCATCGAGGAACTCAGTTCTTTGAAAGAGGACCTGCTGCGTTCGGGGGCTCTTCAAGAAAAGCTTAAACGGATCACAGATGGTCTTGTAGAGGTTTTTGACGCGGACTTTGCACGTATATGGATCACCAAACCAGGCGACCTATGTGATTCCGGCTGCGTACACGCCAAGACCACAAAAGGCCCTCACGTCTGCAAGCACAGAGACCGCTGTCTCCACCTTTTGGCCAGTTCGGGACGCTACACCCACATAGATGGAGAGGTGCATGGGAGAGTCCCGTTTGGCTGTTACATGATCGGACGCGTTGCCGCAGGACTTGAACCGAAATTCCTTACCAACGACGTCACCCAGGATACCCGGATTCACGATCAAGACTGGGCCGGATCACTTGGTCTAATCTCGTTTGCAGGATTTGGCCTGTTGTCCAAGGAAGGAACGCCAATCGGTGTTCTGGCACTCTTCAGCAAGCATGAGCTGTCCCAAGATGATGCTGTGATGCTTGAGGACATGGCGAATACCGCTTCTCAGGTAATCCAGACAGCGATGGCGGAGGAAGCCAGGGGGGAAAGCGAGAACCGGTATCGGAGTCTTGTAGAGGCCTCACCGGATCCAATCGTAATGTATGACCTTCAGGGGAACCTGATCACAGTTAATCAACAGGCGGCTGCCATGTACGGCGTTGGTTCGCCCGAAGAGCTTCTGGCAGAGATCAAGAGCGTCTTCGATGTCCTTGATGAAGAGAGCCAAAGGAGAGGGGCTGCGAACTTCGAGCTAACTCTCGCAACCGGTTCTTCCAGGAAGAACGAATATACTCTCATACGGAAGGATGGCATCTCTGTACCCATCGAAATCAATTCTTCAACGATCAGTGGGGCTGATGGGACGCCGCTGGCCTTCATAAGCATCATCCGTGACATAACAGATCGCAACAAGACAGACCAAAAGATGCGGGAGAGCGAGGAGCGTTTTCGGTCCACTTTTGAACAGGCCGCCGTCGGAATTTGCCACGTCTCTCCCGAAGGTCGGTTTCTGAGAGTAAACCAGAAGCTGTGCGCTATTCTGGGTTACACCAGTGATGAGCTTCTCTCTTTGAATTTACATTCGATCACGCATCCTGATGACTTCGAGTCAGATCTTGAGTACGTGAGACAGGTTCTCGCAGACGAGATTAAGACCTACTCGATGGAAAAACGCTTCCTCCGAAAAGACGGTTCACAACCATGGGCGAACCTGACTGTTTCTCTCACTCGTGATACTTCTGGTGTGCCCCAATACTTCATCTGGGTGGTAGAAGATATCTCATCTCGGAAAATCGCTGAAAATGCATTGAGGCAGAGTGAGGACAAGTTCCGTTCCATAGTAGAAAATTCTCTGGCCGGCATGTTCACGGTTGATGAGGCATATCATTTCATTTATGTCAATGATGAACTATGCCGAGTATTAGGACGTTCGAGAGAGAGTTTGCTAGGTTCGGACTTCAGGAAAGTTTTGTCCGACGATAGCCGAGCATTAGTCGCGGAGAGGTACATCCGTCGACAACGTGGGGAGACAGTTCCGCCTCGTTACGAAATCGACGTGGTGCGTGGCGATGGCAAGACACGACACGTGGAAATGCGCATCGCCGTAGTCAGGGATGCGTCGGGATTGACTCGTACTATGGGGCAACTAATCGACGTCACCGAAGGTAAGCTGGCGGAGGAGTGGCTTCGAATAGAGAGGGAAAGATTTCAGATGCTCTCCGACCGTGCTCCGCTTGGTATGGCAATGATTGCCGAAGATGGAACCTTTGAATATGTGAATCCCAAGTTCACGGAAATCTTCGGTTATGACTTGAGCGATGTGTCCGATGGACGAGAGTGGCTCCGAAAGGCCCATCCGGATCGTGCGTACAGGGATAAAGTGGTTGCAGCCTGGAGGGAGGATTTAGAAGGGCTTGCTCCAGGAGGACAGGGATCTAGAGTATTTGAAGTGACATGCAAGGACGGAAGTCAAAAAACTATCCAGTTCTTGACTGTGAAATTGCGCAAGGGCGAAGATCTGATGACTTGCGAAGATATTACTGACCGCATGCGGGCCGAACAGGCGCTTCGCGAGAGCGAAGAAAAGTACCGTACACTCTTTGAGGAATCCAAAGACGCAGTTTATATCACCACTAGCGAGGGCATTTTACTTAACGCAAATCAAGCCTTTCTGGATCTGTTCGGCTTCAGCAGAGAAGAAGCCGGGAATATGGAAATCTTGCAGATATACACGGATGCTGCGGATCGAAAGCGTTTTCAGGAGGAAATAGAACAAAAAGGATCTCTGAAAGACTACGAGATCAGCTTTAGAAAAAAAGACGGTACGAAAATCGAGAGCTTGCTCACTGCAACTTTGCGGCGGGACAACGACGGTGCAATACTTGGCTACCACGGTATCGTCAGAGACGTGACCGAACGCAAGCAACTTCAGAGACAATTCCTCCAGGCCCAAAAGATGGAGGCGATCGGCCAGTTGGCTGGGGGTGTGGCTCACGACTTTAACAATATCCTGACTGCCATCATTGGTTATACGGACGTGCTCACCCAACAAATCCCGGAAGACTCACCATATCGTAACAAGGTCATGCATATAAACAGCGCCGGTGCCAGGGCGGCACATTTGACGCGACAGCTTCTTGCGTTCAGTCGCAAACAGATACTCGACCTGAGGCCACTAAAGCTCAATGAAGTAATTGCCAATTTTCAGAGAATGCTCAGGCCTCTCATACGAGAGGATATCGAGGTCGTAACCCTTCTGGACCAATCTGCAGGCACAGTCATGGGTGACGCAACACAGATCGAACAAATCCTCCTTAACCTAGCTATCAACGCACGCGATGCCATGCCTAAAGGCGGAAAGTTGACTGTGGAAACGGCCAATATCTATTTGGATGAAGCGTATGTCCGAACCCATTCGGAGGTCCGCTCCGGACCCTACGTGATGGTAGCGGTTTCCGATACCGGGCACGGTATCGACCCTGATGTTCTGCCTCGTGTCTTTGACCCCTTTTTTACTACAAAGGCAAAGGAGAAGGGCACGGGTTTGGGCCTTTCCACAGTTTATGGAATCGTGAAACAGCACCAAGGGCACGTAACAGCGTACAGTGAACCGGGCCGAGGTACGACGTTCAAGGTCTATCTTCCCCTTGTCCAAAACGCCTCAGAGCAGGCAACTAGCGTACAAGCAGCCACACCACGGTTTACTGGAACGGAGACCGTCCTCGTAGTAGAGGACGAAGAAATCGTCCGCCAACTGACTTCAGAAGTGCTTGAAACGCTTGGTTATAGAGTCCTTCAGTGCCGTGACCCAGGGGAGGCAATAGGAGTAAGTGAGGTACACAAAGGGCCCATACATCTGTTGCTGACCGACGTGGTACTTCCTCAAATGGACGGCAAGAGTCTGTTTGGTTACTTGTCCCCCCTATTTCCGGACATGCGAGTTCTGTACGTGTCCGGGTACGCTCAGAACGCAATATTTCATCACGGGGTTCTAGATGCGGGAGTCAAGTTTCTGCAAAAGCCCTTTAACGTGGAGTCTCTGGCGAAAAAGGTGCGAGAGGTGCTGGATGCGCCGTAGCATCGGAAATAACTTTGGATTGCACGAATAGTAGGTCCAGTCCTTGAAATCATAGGACCTCGGTTACTATATATTAACAGTGAATGTTTAGATGACCTTACCTTTCCTCCGTGCGCTCGTCGGAACTTGCAAAGTATGTCAGATAGAATTATGCCAGACATGGGGAATTGCAAACCTGGAAGCTCTTTCAAGGCACTACCATGAAAGTCGTCTGTGTTGTTCCACCGGTTCACTTCCTGGTCAACGAGATCGGCCACGGCTATCTACCGCCGCTTGGATTACTCAGAGTTGCCGGTCCCTAGTGGATGCAGGGAAAGGCGGAGAAAAGACTCTGACAGAGGCTGCACACAGCACGACCACACCTCAGCAGGGAAACAATAATTGTTTCCTCGCCAGGAGCAGTGTTTTCCTGGACAGAGGGCCTCTTAATGGTTGACCCCTCCTCACACTGCCGGCATCATTCAGTTCCTCCTTTGTTGCCATTGCGCCTTTGGATTCGCGTTCCCCTGACCTGCACCTGAACATGTCCCACAATTTTGCTGGACACTGTTTGTCGACGGTGCTAAAAAGGGGGCATGCAGGTAATTGGACAGGAATTCAGC
>JBKQRG010000055.1:0-6560 GCA_052144015.1 Desulfomonilaceae bacterium | reverse complement strand
AGTTTACACAGACTGAAACGGAAGTCAAGCAAAAAGATACCACTTTAGTGGCTACATATCCGGCCCCAAAACGCCCTAATGCCCCGACATCACTACAACTCACAATAAAATCATCGCGAACTTCTGTTTAATTACTGGATATTATCCCTGTAACCGCGCGATATCGCGCGAGAAAGTCCACATCATGCTATTATCACAAAGATTTTATTTACAAGATCAGAGCCAAGGTGTAACTTGCACCCACATCGCGCATACACCTTGCATCAGCCTCCACCTTTTCAGGGAATAAACGCAGAAGCCCCCCCGGCAGATCCGTT
Organism: Desulfomonilaceae bacterium; assembly: GCA_052144015.1. Classification (GTDB taxonomy): domain Bacteria; phylum Desulfobacterota; class Desulfomonilia; order Desulfomonilales; family Desulfomonilaceae; genus DATJPW01. Next base: position 6,243 of record JBKQRG010000055.1, on the reverse strand, counting down.
CGCAGCCTTGACGATTCTTAAGATGTGGCAGTTTAATATCCGACCTTCACGCGATATTTGACCGTCGCCTCACCGCTCTTGGGCACCGGCACGTCAAAGCGAATGGTGAAGGCATCGAGTTTCTTGTACGGAAGGTTCTTTTCGACAACTTCCCAGCTCCCGTACAGGGGCTCGATAATGCCGATGGTGACGGCCTGTTCCTTATGGTTCCTCACCTTGATTTCCCACTCGGTCTCGTGAAGCCGGGAAGTAATCTGCTTGAAAGAGATCTGTTTGCGCTCAGCCACGACATCGAATGCCTCGCCGATCTTGAGCCTCACTTCCTCGTCCTTGGGCGTATGTTTGATTTTGTCCTCTCCGATGAATTGTTGGCTGCCGTCGGTATCCTGCTTGTACAGGCGCATAGTGCCTTCGGGGAGCGGCATCCCAAGTTTGTTCTCCTTGGAGTTCTTGAGCTTAATGTACACGTTAACAGGTTGTTTCGCCTGTTGCTCGGTATATTGCCTCGAGAAAAAACTCTTGATGCCATACACGAGCAGTTCCTTCTGAATCCCCGCGGAATGGGCCTCCAGCAGGCTGATTTGCTTGGTTTGATTGTCTTTCACCGTGGTCTTGCGCTGGAGGTCATACAGGTGATACTCGAAAAACTCCTTTTCTTGGAACTGCGGTGCCTCGGCCTTCGCCATGGTACGCGGAGCGGCCATAGCCAAATCGCGTTGCGCGGGTTCGACCCGATGCACATCTCCTGCCACGAGTTTGAGCCGCGCGTCCTTGTAAGTTGCTCCGCTCTTGTTGTCGAGGGTCACCCAACCGGATATGTCCGCGAGGGTGTCATCGACGTTGACCACCACGACATAATCCGCTTTCCAACTGATGTTCTGGGTGAGGTATGACACTTCCAACGTATGCGGTTTCTCCGCTGTGCTCGAGTAAAGCCAGGTGAGCGTTGGCTTCGCGATGAGATTGTCCGGCAGTTTGGGAAGGATTTGAATGCCGGGATGGCCTAGAAATATCTCGTTGTCGATCATGTAAATCGGCCCTTGGTTATTGCTCAGCAGCGTCGCATCAATGATGTCTTTTCTGTCCTGGAATTTGTTCCAGTCGATGATTTTGATCTTTTTCCCCACGTACTTGTCCAGGAGTTTAGCCGCACTGATGAGGTCGTACTCGTAATTCTGTTCCAGCACGTTGAACAGGCCCGGCTGGTTTACGGATATGGCATGGACGGTAACCGGCATGATGTGGGCCGCCACATCCATGAACCTCAACTCGCCTTTACCCTTCGGCAGTTCGATCTTTCGCAGGTCTTTGACCAGGCCGAGATTACTGTTGTACACAGTCACCTCGACACCGATTTGCTCCTCCGAGTTGCTTTGAGACACATTTTGGGCCGTGGCGATTGCCGTTGCTGTGAGCATGAGTGCACCGAGCACAATCGAAAGCACGCGTTTCATGATGTCCACCTCCAGGGAGAGATCCTTACCTCGATTTTATTATAGGCTTCGCGAAAACGAGCTGTTTGTTGCAGAAATCAGAGAAAATTTGGTGCCGACGATGCCCTTGTGAAGGCTTATGGTTGTCCAGAATTATCCGGCGGTCTTGCCATTGTGGGGTCTTGGAGATCTTGATCGATCATCCGGTGGTTCCTCAGACCTCAAGAGGTCTTCGCGTAACGTTTGACAAGCTTCCAACGTGGCTCGACTTCCACCCACGGCCTGCGACCGAAACATGTACCATTTATTGAATTAGAGATATAAGATCTTATCGTTCCCCGGTAGTCGCCTGGTTGCCGGGGTTAGACCCGTGCAGACGAACTATTGCCCTTCATAATCCTATTCTCGCGACTTTTTTTTCAATGAAGTGGTCCGCCGCAAGTGATATGATTGACCCTGCAACTGAGAAAATCAATTTCGGAGTTTCCAAGCAAAAACTGATGGAGCAGATCCGGTATCCTCTTGCCAGGGCCCTGATTCCGGCCCGCATGGCCCATCATGCGCAGAGGATCTACCAGGAAGACCAAGAACAGGGGGTTTCTGTCTAGTGATTCCCTTGGATGAAGACAGTTACGCACTAATTCTTGAATGGCTGAGGAGTTCCACAAAGTCCGGCCAGGTTAAAATGCCTCTACTGAGTGGAGCCAAAGCGCTCATCGCACTGTATACAATGGAGAAGTGGGCTACGGAGTTGCGGGATTATTACCAGGCAGAGCAGTACTATCTTCGCGGTAATACGTTTCTGGCTTTCCTTGATGCCCTGTATAACGAACGCAATTACCCCCACAAATCAACTCGGGCTTCACCAGACGAACCAGAATCGACGATCGGGGTGAAGTTATAGGAGAAGGGAGAAGGAGCCCCCTCCAAAGAGAGAGCGTGGAGGCTGGTCTATTAAACTGTCTCCGGTGCACAGGGAAGAACTGCTAAAATGCCATGGTGACCAAAATTGGGTAGTATCCTAATTCGAATCGTTGGCTAATTTGGATGGTTGATTCACGGGATTACTCCTCTTATCGGGGATCAGCGACAACGGCAGAGCGTACCGCATTTAACGGAGAATCAACCGGACCTTGATGAAGGACAGCGAAGAATTTTCGTTTGCCGGTTTTCTCGTTTGTTACATGAGACCAAGCATAGCAGCATGAAACAGTAGGGTGACCGAAAAGAGAAAATACCTGCACCGTCCCTTCCCAAACTACCTCACCTTGGAATGTCTCTTTAATCGGCACGGACTCAATCCACATCGCTTTGCAGCCGTGAAGGCTGCGAATGGCTTCTATGAGGGCTTCAGTTGGGGCTTCCGTTTTTGAATTCTGTGACTTCATCTTGAGGCTTATACCAAATTCCCAAAATGGAGTCAGCTTATTCCAATCCCATCCGCCTTTCTCGTACAGACGATCCATGGTTGCCGCTGCCTCAGAATCATACTTAAACACATCTTCTCTGGGGAATCCCAGAATAGGTTCAGCGGCCCCCTCCCTACAACGAGAAAAGGTCTTTACGATTGAGGGTCTGCTACTTCTCGGCAGGGTTTGCGAACTTCCCAAGGCCAAAAAGGTGAGGAGCAAGAGAGTCCCACGGTGGCCCCTATTAATATAAATAAAAGTTCACACACAGGGACCCTCCTCCCCGGGGCAATGCCGGTGACTTAAGCACTGGCCGCTACCTTCTTGGTTTTTGAGCAAGCCCACTTGTTTGAACTCCTTTTGGTGACTCTTGGTGGAAAGGGTCTGGGCTTTTTGGGACGATAGTATATAACGCGACGGATTTCTTCGAGGACATCCTGGAAGACGCTGATGGCTTTGACGGGATCATCAGCGGCGAGCACGGCAGCCTCTGAAGCAAGGGTCATGATAGCGTTCTTGAACTATGGCTCTCGTGGGTCGCCGGCGAGCTGCTGCGAGAGCGCCATAAGGGCTCTGGCAATGACCGACATGATCATGGCGGCAAAGAGTTCTTGACGGACGCTATTGCAGGATTTCCCGTGGAATTCCTCGATTTCCAGAACAATCTTTTCATCTCGGTAGTAGCTTTCCACTTCCCACCGTCTGAAATAGAGGGACGTAAGCTCCTGCGCCGAGAATTCTCTCTTGTCAGAGAGGTTGGTGAGGAGGACGGAGACGGTTCCATCAGGACTGACCAGTTTGATGACCCTGAGCTTAATGGCCTTGAGATCCTTTCTCTCTTTCTTCGGGATCTTGTTCAGGTACTTGCCGCTTGGGTCAATACAGATCTCGTCTTCCTCCTTTCCGCTCTCAATGAAGGCATGTACGGCCGGAAATGTGGATTGAGCAGGACAGCGAAATACAAAAGAGCCCCTGAATCTTCTGACGAGATGGAGGATCAACTCGTAGCTCGGATAGCCTCGGTCAAAGAGCAGCACACTTCCCCAGCGGATAAACTTCAGCAGGCGCTTCACTTTATCACGCTCGGAAGAATTCACCGGGACCACGGTTCGAGCGATGGGCAGCCGTCGGAAGACATCGTACGCGGTGGAGACAAGGCACTGGGGATAGTGTCCTTTTCCAACGTATTGGAGGCCGCTGTTGGGATCAAACTCGTTTCGGATCTCGGCTGTGGCCGGGAGGTCGTATTTGGACCCGTCCACCGCGCAAACCGACATGCCGTGCCAGCTGAATCTCGGATCTTGGGGCCAGCAGTCATAGGCCAGCCTTACCGCATCATTGAGTATGTCTTGAAGCACGTGCCAGTGGACCTTATTGCGCGCCTTGGAGAGTGCGCTGTGGTGGATGGCTTCGGCTTCAGGCCAAAGGCCACTTCTCTTGGCGGCTCGAAAGAATTCACCCGATTTCACATCCACCCCCTTGGCCTTTCCACTGGAGACAATGGAGAGTATGAAAGTGATAAGCTTTGGAAAAGAGAGTTTCCTTTTTCGGGTGAAATGCTTCGGTGACAGCTTTTTTGCGGGCTCGATTTCTCGGGGAATAATTTCAAGAAAGTTTTGCGCGAAATGGTCAAGTTGGCATGATTCTTCAAAGCATAAACTGTGCCATGATAAAATCCTCCCAAGCTGTGGTGATGCATAGTTTTATCGCGCGAACCATGCTTCGCGTCAACATAATTCTCTCTGCATTTGGGTAGATTAATCATGAAAAATCAACTGCCTCGGCTTAAGTCACCGGCATTGCCTCCCCGGGGGGCCGTTGCCGTAATGGTCGTACCATTTCAGCCGCTCCAATTCTCGTCGCGATAAAAACCCTTTGCGCTATACGTGCCGCAAGTGATAAAGTGTGTCTCTATCAGTATTCCCCGGGGGTGCGCCATGAAGCGACTCGTTGTTATGGTCCTGCTGGGCGGATTCTTTTTGTGCACACCAATTTCTGCTCAATATGCCGAAGCACCTTATTACGACGCCGTGACGGTTGCCTTCAAAAAAAGATGCACTGAGGAAGGATTTGAAAGCTGTTTACGGTTTCTCCTGAAGGATCAGGACAAGTACACACGAGCAGAGGTTTTTCAACGTCTTAGTAAGAGTGAAAAAGATAAGATAGATTCGTATTTGAAAGCCCAGACAAAGGCGGCGGAGAAAGCTGCAAAGGCGGAGGCGGAAGCACGGCTACGAGCAACCGAGTTGCGGCAGCGCCAAGCCGAGGCACGGCAACAGGCCCTCCAGCATCAAGAAAGGATGCAGGCACTAGAGAGACAACAACGGGCTTTGAACAGGCTACGTCCTAAAATTAGGTATGCCCAGCAGCAACAGGAACGCCAGTCGTATAAAATTAAGCCTGGCTGACGAATCAGGTAAACTAATCGCTGTACCGCGATATCCCTAACACCCGAAAGTGGCACGTCACGGTTAAACCGCCAGTCGAATCTAGCAGCATTAGGCTGTAGTATTTTGCCACAGTTGTAGCCTACCCGCATTGCGCACACAGATCGACCGAAGTGTGTGGACAGAAATCACAGAAACCTCAGAAATTATCCTGGTCTTTTGGATGTTTATAATTATTTCAGAAATGTCAGAACTTTTGTATTGGCCTGCCCCCCAAAAAATGGTCCAGGTCCTGAGTTGGGACGTGTGCCAAACAGGGAGGTCCCTCCGTTGGGACTGACCATAGCAAATCGACCAGGGGTATCCCCCGGGACCGAAAATCATTAACCGTTGGCCTCAGGGTGGACCGCCCAAGGTGACCAGCACCCAAAAACTGATCCGGGTTCTGAGTTAGTGTAGGGTAGGACCTGGGCTAAACCGACAGGGTACAGCGTTTGAGCTGGCCACAGCAATCGGCCAGAGATACCCCCCGGGGGGGCTGAACCTGCCACATAACTCGACGTTCTCTTGCCTCTCATCTTCCCCAGCACGTTTCCGGAGTCGGCATGGTTCCGCAACTCCTCTGGTCAGGAAAACACCTTACGGTTACGGGGTCACCCATTAAGAGGCCCTCCGTCAAGGAAAATACTTCTCCTGGCGAGGAAACAATTATTGTTTCCCTGCTGAGGTACGGTCGTGTTGCGTAATTTCTTCGCCTTTGCCGGCATGTTTCTCAGGTGGTGTCAATGGATCTGCCCTGCAGATCTTCACCGCACCGGTCATTCGCCGTCACCCGTGACAGCTATGAAGCCTCTTATGTCATTAGCAGGTCTGCTCTTGGCTCTGGAACATGAGTCAAGAGCAGACTTGATAATCATCTAAGAGGCTTTATACCGGGGGGGGTAAAGCGATAAAGCCTGGATAGGCGCCTCTGTTTTAAGGGGATATAATGCCCCCACGTGTTACGGCACAAAA
>JBKQRG010000054.1:0-12317 GCA_052144015.1 Desulfomonilaceae bacterium | reverse complement strand
ACTTTTCAAAGGGCAGAAACGGAGTCTTCGACGTGACAAGATTGTTTGGGTTGAAAAATAACCCCACCAAGAAAAATGACAACTCAATAAAAGTGAGTAATTCCAATCCGTTTAATTCAAAAAACTTCCGCCGTATCGGGTGTAACGGCTCGAGATGGCCAAAAATGAGACTCTGCCTTGAAATGTCACACCTTTCAATCGGCCTCTGAAATTTGAATTGTTGGAAGGCCAATTTCCTAAAGAAAATATCCCATCGAAGTTCGTTCACTGGCGGCGAAACAGCATCGTAACACCTTTCCAAAAGCCTAAAGAATGTCATCATGTCGTAACTCGTTGGCATTCGCCGAGTTGTTTTGTTATAGCACCTGTCCGTTAGCAGCCATTTCACGATCAAGAGAAGTTCCCACGGTAAGGGCTTCACAAAGTCATCCAATTTCGCTCTGTCGTTTTGAGAGAGCAAGCTCAGGCAGTTCTCCAACACAGATTTCACGTCAAAATCTCGCATTTGACGCCGGAGCCGATTCGCCAGACGAGTTACTGAAGCGAGCACCGGAGCGTCATAAATGCAAATGTCTTTCATGGCCCCGACTATCATGTTAATCCCATATCAAACTGAATGTCGCACGTCCATCGGTTAAAGGGGTTCCCCGCGGCCAGGATGTGCAGAGTTGGTGAGACAGACTTCACTTGTTTGCTATCAGTCTACCAGATTCACGGTCAAGGAAAACATGTGTTGAAGGGTTGCATGCGGGAGCGCACAGTGGTCAAGATATTTTGGCATCCGTGCTCCTCAAAAAGAAGCCCGGAAACTTTGAACACACCATAATTCCTAGGGTATAGGAATAACTAAGAGATATTGTTATCATCTTTGGTGCCTACGCCGCCCCCTTCAGAAACCGGGAACCTCCGTGAGAATCGCTTTGGATAAGCCTGAGGCAAATTCCCTCGGGCAGAGCGGTGCGAATATCGGACTGGGAATCGGCAGGGCAATCGAGGCTCCGACAGAAATGGGGCTTGAGATACGAAGGTGCAGCTCGGGCTCCAACAACAGTCTTTCAGGCGCTCGCTCTAAGAAAGACCCTGCCTAAGCGGGGGATGCCCTTTCCTATAAGTCTATCTCTATCCTTGTTTTCATGCGAACATCCTGACCTGAACTCATCCTTTACATTAATCTTGCCCTTGTCCCACACCGATATCATGACCATGAACGGAGACAGCTACGGTTTAAAACAGAGCCTGTCGAGAAAGAAGAAACAATGACCCCTTTTCAACTATGTGCTCCCCTTTTTACTTGTCCGTTCCTAGCCCCTTTTTTGCCTGACCGAAAACATCGTCCCTAAGTGGTCTGTGGAGGCTATTGCAGAAGGCAGAAATCTATCCTGGCAACACCCCCCTTTCTAGGCGCTGCGGCTGGGAAAAGTCTCAGCGTGCCTACTCCCCGGTCAACTGGGATGTCAGGGCTACACCGATTATGACAGGACAATCAGTAATTGAGCCAGCTATCGGCTAATCAATGGACCCAAAAGTTGCAGCCGTCAATCCAGTGGGTATCCTTGAATGGAGGTAATTGGCCCGTTGGATAGGCCGGCGAGTCTCACACCCTTGTTCCCAAGTAAGTTAAAGAAAGCACTCGTGGATTCTATTCGCTTCAAAAATTGAGGGGGGGTGAACTTTTCAATCTCAGAACGTAGATCGCTAAGCGTCAGTGACGGCACGAGCCCGCTCACATCCTTTAGCAAAATGGCCGAGACTTGTTTTGAGCCGTTCACGTATGTCTGGAATGTACTCCAAGACAGCCCAATTCTATCGGAGTAGTGTTTCCAGATCAGACTCGGAGTATCAACTTCGCTGGCGTCGACCAGCGCCACAGCTTCAAGACGCCCTTTGGGAAGTGTGCTGTATATCCACAGTCGGGTGCCGGCTTGAAGCTTTACCGGTCTGTTTCTAATTTCGACGGATTTGTCACCAGAAAGGATCATGTTCACATACTTGGGCTTGATGGAAATCAAAACATCAGTCATTCGATCTACTCCAATTCAAAACCGCGCCTACATATCCTTGACATTTGCTCAGGTCGAAGCTGCTCTACCGTAACGAGATTTGCTCCACTGATGAGTTTATTGTCGCGCAGAAAGCTGTATGGAATTCTCTTGGGAAACAGATTGAAGTTGTCGAAAGTGAACACATGGACATTACCTGACTTGCCCGCAATTTTCTTAAGCTCACGGTCAGAAAGAACGCCCTGACGCCACACAGACACCCCAAGCTTCTCGATGGAGAGAACTTCCGAATAGGTTATACGGCCGCACCCAATTACTTCCTGGCTCCCTTTCCCTGATTGGTAAAACAGTATGGGTATCCCCCTATCGAAAAGCTTAGCATTGCGAGGGGAACGGAAATAGGCTTTTTCGAGATGGAGAATTGCCTCCTTGGAAGGAAAGAGATCTGATTGCTTCTTGACTTCTGCAAAGAGCTCTCCAGCGAAGCCAGAACGTATCGGCGCAATCAGGCCGGTCCGCCCGGGACACAGGATGATGGCAGGCGACGTGAGCGTTTCAAAATCAAATAACTTGATGAGCCCTGCCGGCTGTCTGTCTGCCGTTTCTATTCGTATCCCCGTATTAAGGAATTCGGCCGCATTGGGCAGGCTGTCCGGCAGACGCAGACCTGTAGCTTCGTGGAAATCATTAGTGAAGTGTGGCCAATTATTTTTCGTGACAATTCCACGGAAACAAAACTTCGCTAGTCTTATTGGATTGTCTCCAGTTTCGTGCAGTTGAGGCTTGACAAATCCTCGCTCAACGGCCGTCGCGGCAGTCCGAGCTTGCTCGGGGGCGTTGTAGAGGAAAATCCGCTTAGATACGAATGCCTCAGTGTCTCGAAACACAGTTTCGAAAACGTGGTCGATGACCTTATCAGTTGCGGGGTTTTCCTCATTGAGATAGAAATAGAGTCTAACGTCTCGGTTGAAACGACTTGCCGCATCCCAAGAGGCCACTCCGATCAATTGTTCCTCATAGCGTATGGTAATTCTCTTACGAATCGACCCGCTTGAGCCTGGGTCCCACACAATTGCACTAGCTTCGGAATCAAGACCCATTGTCTCAAGTAATAGCTCAACCTCTCTGCGCTCATGCTCCTTGGCGATGTCAATAGACACTTTGCCTTTGCCATAAAAGGCATGAACGCTTGTTCCTCCATGATTCCGCAGTGGATATGCCTGAACGATGTCTGCCGGATGAATAACTTCGAGGCCATACTCCCGTTTAAGCCTAGCGCCCGCAGCAAGAATGGCTTTATCGCGAGTAACAAAGCCCGTCGCCCTGTGGTGAACGCAGTAAACCAAATGAGTCAGATCGGAATGAATCCGTTCTGCCCTTTTGTCAGACCGCGATTGGATAGGAAAAACAATGGATTGTAGCTCACGGAGCAGAGGATCCAATTGAGTAAGCTCAAGTTCCGGCAATGTAGGGAGCGATAGAGCGAATTCTAGTACGGGATCTTGCCTCGTAGCGTCGGCATGCCGGCTAAGTTCCTTTGTGAATTCCGGAGTTACCCTCGGCTAATTTGATGATTGAATCCTGCCTGCACAAGATAGGTTCCTTCCCTATGATGCATCCGACGTTTGACGACATCGAAGAACACGTTCAAGTCCAGAACATATATGGGGCTTCGTGAAATGGGGCGAGAAAATCGGAGTTCTGAGATTTTCGTTGCTGGACCTTTCGTCGCAAACCCCATCCCTTTGAGTAAAGACGGTGTGTCCAGGTCTCTAACTCGAACATTTATCGTGCGCCGCGATGATATTCCTCCGGGTTCCTGTCGCACCAAATTGAATCCAAGACGTTCCCAAAACTTGTTAGCATACAGGTCAGCGGCAACCCTTGCAGAAATATTCAAATAGCTTTCTGCTTCTCCAGACTCAACAAGCTGCCCCACAAGTCGTCTCCCAATGCCTTGTTTCCTGTGGGAAGAAGAAACAACCAATTGGAAAATTTTAATGGAAGGGAATACTCCGCCGAAAAGCAGGTAGCCTACGCATTCTTGGGTTTTCTCATCTATCGCCACCCATAATTTGTCTCCACACGCCTTTTCTTTGAAAGTTGCTTTCGTAAAAAACCCAAGAGTCGACCTATTTTGGTCAGCAAATGATTGAACAGTGGTCAGAAATGGCTTCACTTCCGCAAAAGTCTTAAGAATTTTCATTCTGAGTTTGGCATACATCTTGGGTAGCGTTTTGCCTAATTCCGGCACTGAAGGCTGCGAGCGGTCAATTTTCCTATCACGCTATTCGTGGTTCAGCAATCACATCGAAGGGCTGTCGAACTCGTGAAGCCGGAATTATGAGGCCGTGTTGCCATTTCGGAGGTTCTTGGGCCGGCGTCCCACTGTCCGGCACCTCCTTTTGGCTCGAAGAAAGCTCTCTCTATCTAACCAATATTACTACATAGACTCCTGGTCAAGTGGAATCATTGCTGTCCCAGGAATGAAGGTCATATGGCTAAGAATGGACATGCAGGTCTAGAAGAATTCCTAAACTGCATGCGGTATTGCAAGGCGGTCTCGACTCATGGCAGTATCTCTCTTTTCTTATGCCTGTCACACTCTGAAGGGTTATAGCTCGCACTATCGATTTTGCATAGGATTGAAATCCGACAAGTTGCTGTACGGGAAAGGCTATGAAAAGCGAGCGCCTGTGGTTCGATTCCGTCCCTTGGCACCATGAATTAAAAATCCCGCCTCGCTGTTGATATCGCAAGGCGGGATTTTTTCGACATTATGGTTTGATAAATTTGTTGCGGACTTCCAGCTACTGCACTTGGTCAAGAAGTGTTCCATCGGGTCCAAGCAGTTGATAAACTATGCCCGAGCGGCCAACGGCATGCGTCGCACAGCTCAAGCATGGATCGAACGCTCTGATCAGCGCTTCCATTCTGTTGAGCGCGCCCTCCGGAATCGCATCGCTTGAAATAAACCGTCTTGCCACCTGTAACAACCCCTTATTCATTGCGAGGTTGTTGTTGCCGGTTGCGACGATTAAGTTAACCCACGTAATAAGCCCTTCCTCATTGACCTTATAGTGATGGATCAAGGTCCCGCGAGGAGCTTCCACAATTCCGACCCCTTCAGAATGGTTCGGTTCAGCGTGGCCCCTAACATGCGTATTAAGGATATTGGGGTCATTGAGGAGCTTTTCCATAGTCTCAATGCAGAAGAGAATCTCAATGAGCCTTGCATAGTGGTTGTAAAAGGAACTCATTACAGGACCACGTTCGATCTTGGTGAATTCGGCCCACTCGAGGTCCGCTTCCGAGGTACCGCACCCGCTGGCTACATTGAGGCGGGCAGCGGGCCCGACTTTGTAGATCCCGTCGGGATAGCCTGACGGTTTGTAATAGGGAAATTTCATGTAAGAAAAGGGTTCGACCGCCTCCCCGATAAAATCTTGATACCGAGCCGGGGCGACCTGGTCGGCCACGAACCCTCCTCTGGAATCGATGAATCGGAGCTTTCCATCCACGTACTCCAGGTTTCCGTTTTCATCGACCAAACCAAGAAACATGGTGGGGAAGTTAGCAAATGTCCGTATTTCCTCGTGATAGGTATTCAAGGCCCCTTTGAACCAGTTCAGGGCTCGGCGGGTGATTTCATATGCTTCCGGCACCAGAGAGATCATTTGGTCGCGGCGCTCTTCGCTGAGCGGCTCGTTCACTCCTCCTGGAACTACCCAGGACGGATGGACCCTCTTGCCTGCAAACCACTCAATGATTTGCTGGCCGATTTTGCGAAGCCGGATGCCGTCGAGAGCGAGGGGCCTGTTGGCGTTCATTACCCCTACGATGTTCCGCATCGCCGGGTCACTATCCATTCCGAGCACCAGGTCGGGCGAGGAGAGATGAAAAAAGCTCAAAGCATGAGATTGTATGAAGGAGGCGCAGCTTAGCAAGCTCCTGAGCTTCTTCCCAGTGGAGGGAATGCGAATCCCCAGGATCTCGTCACATGCTTTTGCCGAGGCAATGGAATGGCTGATGGGACATATCCCGCAGATCCGTTCCACCAATGAAGGCATTTCGTAGAAAGGCCTACCTTCGCAGAACTTTTCAAAGCCTCGGAATTGGAGGACGTGCAACTTCACGTCATCAATTTCCCCCTTGTTGTTGAACTGTATGGTTACCTTGCCGTGTCCCTCAATACGGGTCACCGGCTCTATGGTTAAGGTCGTCATTAAACTTCCTCCTGATTATGGTTACGCTCCGAAGCGGGTCTTCCCGGTTACTTCAGGAATCCTGCCTTCCAGAAGCTCACCGACTGCAAAAAGAATCGCTTCGGTTGGAGGCGGACAACCGGGTAAGAAAAGATCCACCTTAACGAATTCGTGAACGGGTCGAGCGTGCTTCAACAGTTTCGGCACTCCGTCTGTAGGAATTCCGTTTCCCGCGGTGACGTTCTCGATGTATCCGCGGTTCAGCACGTCGGCGACTTTGAATTGATTACGCATCCCAGGCACGTTCGCTGTCACGGCGCAGTCACCGAAGGAAATCAGTATCCCCGTACGTTCACGTATCAACCGGATGTTTTTCTCGTCTTCATCGCTGCTGACAGCCCCTTCTACAAGGGTCACATCCACCTTTTCGGGAAATGTTTTTATGTCAACCAGTGGGCCGTAAACAATGTCCACCACATTCAACAGATCTGCTATTCGCTCGTCCATATCCAAGAAAGACATATGGCATCCCGAACAACCGTCGAGCCATGTGGTGGCAACGCGTACTTTTTGCTTGGCGGCCGGCGCCTTTTCCTTGGCCGCCGAGTTACCGGGGTCATTCTTCTTTGTCATTGCTCCCCCTCCTTTCGCATCATTTGTAAGTATGGGAGGAACTGACGTCTCTTGGTCATTTCCGCAACGGACTTGCCCTTTTCGGAGAGAGCCCCTGTTGGGCAAACATGAACGCACTTGCCGCAGCCGGTGCACGATTCCGACGATCCCCACGTCTGAGCGAGGTCTGTAATAACCCGAGACATAATTCCGCGGCCCATCACATCCCACGAGTGGGCTCCCTCGATCTCGTCGCAGACCCGCACACATCTTTGGCAAAGGACACAACGGTTGTGGTCCATTGAAAATCGGGGATGCGTAGCGTCGATTGTCTGGCGTGGATATAAGTATTCGTAGTGGACGTGAGTCATGCCTAACTCAGTTGCCAGCGCTTGAAGCTCACAATTCCCATTTACGACGCACACCGAACAGACATGGTTTCGTTCTGTGAAGAGCAGTTCGAGGATCTTCTTTCTATAATCCACAACTCTTTCGGAATTTGTGACCACTTCCATGTCCTGCCTGGGGCGGGTTACACACGACGGCAGCAATTTGGGAGCGCCGACTATTTCGACTATACAGAGTCGACAGGCGCCCCGTTCGGATAGACCATCCAAATGGCACAAAGTTGGTATGTTGATACCGTTCTGACGTGCAACAGTCAGAATGGTCTCATCTTCTCGGGCACTGACATCCCGGCCGTCTATTTTGAATGTAAGAATACGGACCGGATTGAGATCTGTGCGCACTTCACCTTTTAAATATTGGGGAGGTTTCATGCAGTGGCCTCCTTGGCGCGATGTATTGAGCACGCTCCGGCAGGACACACCCCGTCCTTTACGTGAGCGGTGTACTCATCCAGAAAATAGCGTAAGGTGCTCATAGTCGGATTGGGCGAGGTCTGGCCCAGGCCGCACAAGCTGGTGTTCTTTACAAGATCCGCCAGCTCTTCCAGCATGGCAATATCACTGGGAGTTCCTTGGCCCTGAGTGATTCGTTCAAGGATATTGTGGATCTGAGTGGTTCCCACACGGCACGGCACGCATTTGCCGCAGGATTCGCTCATGCAGAACTCCATGAAGAACTTCGCCACATCCACCATGCAAGATGTCTCGTCCATGACGATCAGACCGCCGGAACCCATGATGGAACCGACTTTGGCCAGCGATTCATAATCCATCTGCATATCCAGGAATTGTTCGGGGATGCAGCCGCCGGAAGGTCCCCCTGTCTGAACGGCTTTGAACTTCTTTCCGTCCGGGATGCCTCCGCCAATGTCGAAAACAACTTCACGAAGGAGAGTGCCCATTGGGACTTCGATGAGCCCGGTATTATTTACTCGGCCGGCCAGAGCAAAAACCTTCGTGCCTTTGCTCTTTTCAGTCCCGATGCTCGCAAACCATCTGCCGCCTTTACGAATGATAGGCGCGATATTCGCAAAGGTCTCCACATTATTGATCAGTGTCGGATAACCCCAGAGGCCGAATTCCGCAGGAAATGGCGGCCGCGGCCGTGGGGCGCCTCGTCTACCTTCAATAGACGCTAATAGCGCGGTTTCCTCGCCGCAGACGAATGCTCCGGCGCCTAACCGCACCTTCACGTCAAAACTGAACGGCGTATTGAATATGTCATTTCCAAGCAAGCCAAGCCGCTCAGCTTTCGCGATGGCTGTCCTGACACGTTTTACCGCAAGAGGATATTCGGCCCGAACGTAAATAAATCCGTGACGAGCACCCACAGCCGCAGCCGCTATCGTCATCCCCTCAATAACCCGGTGCGGATCGCTTTCCAACACGCTGCGGTCCATAAACGCGCCGGGGTCGCCCTCGTCCGCGTTGCACACGATAAACTTTATGGCGCCGCCGGCTTTGGAAACCGCAGTCCACTTCAGCCCGGTTGGGAAACCTGCTCCACCACGACCTCTCAATCCGCTTAGCGTAATCTGTTCGATTATTTCAGCGGGAGTCATGAATCTCAGAGCAGTGTATAGCGCATCATATCCGGATTCGCCGATGTAGTCCTCAACACGGTCCGGGTCGACCTTTCCGCAGTTTTCAGTAACCACCCTGAGCTGGCGCTGAAAAAAGGGCTGATGATCCGGACGTTCGAGTCTGGTTACAGGTGACCCGCCAAGGGATTCGATTATGTCCGACGCATCGGCGACCGACATCGATTCGTAATACTTGCCTTCCGACTCAACATAGATCAGCGGTCCTGCAGTACAAAGTCCCAAGCACCCTACGGGCTTCACCTCACACTCATTCTCAAGACCGCGGCGCTTCACTTCCTCTTCCAAGGCGTTCTTGACCTGGTCACTCCCGCATGACAGACATCCTGCCGCCACACACACGTTTATCCGGTGACGGAACCCTGCTTGTCTGTCTTTTTCAATCTTAGCTATCTCTTGAAGTTCTTCAATCGTCATTGCTCTGCCACCTCCCCAGAGTCTCGAGAACAGCCGGTGGGTTCATTTTTCCTTTTACCTCTCCGTCCAACACCACCGCCGGCGCCAATCCACAAGAACCCATGCACCTGGCGATCAGGAGAGATATCTTACCGTCTTCGGTAGTTTCTCCCGGTCCTATTCCCACGGAATCCCGGATCTTGTTGAGAATGCCGGAGGCGCCTCCTATGTAACAGGCAGTGCCCATGCAAACTACGCAAGTATGATCGCCCGGGGGTTTTAAAGTGAAAAAATGATAGAACGTCGCAACGCCGTAAACCCTACTCAGAGGTACTCTGAGTGCGTGGGCCACGTACTTTAAGTGCTCCATGTCCAAATACCCGAAGGATTCTTGGACAGTATGCAACGTTTCAATAAGGGCATGCGGTTCGCTGCCGTGCATCCGCATGGTCCTGTTAACCAGTCTCAGGCGACGATCTTCCTCTTTTCCTGGTGGAACATCTGCTTTTGCCATCGTGCTTTCTCCCATTTTGTGCTTCCGCATCGTTGCCTTGATCCATCGCCAATCGTCGGAGCATCTGCTATTTCTGTCAAGCGAAAACTAAATGGCTTGACTGACCTGGCAGTTCCGGCCGACGGCGATTTCAACCAATCATGAGAGCAAGGGGGATGCCAAAGCTTCAAGACCGAGTAATTCTATGAATACGCCAAAAAAGGTAGATAATCAAGGAGAATGCAACAAGATCAGGTCCGTGAACGCGAGGAGGTAAAGTGTCGTAATTCTTTACATGCTGTAAAGAGAATGAAACGTTGAAGGATGAAGGACATTTGGAAACCCATAGACGGGTTGATGATAAGTACTCCAGGAATCCTGTCCTCTCATTTTCAAAAGGACCAAATATGCAACGATTGCGGGACCGAGGATGCGAACCTTTCTAGGGTGACGAAACACTGCTCAAGTAAAAGAGTAGGATGTGGTGAGCGAAGTGAACCGCATCGTTCGAGAAAACCTCGATTGATGCGGTTCCCCCGCGAAACGCAGGGTCACCGCATCCTACGGTAACTGCTTACTCGGAATTAATCTTTCACGTTGACAACATGTATACCGTTCGGTATGCTGGCTTTGCGTGAGGCAAACGTGGATAACCGTTCAAATATACTGTCATGCGCTCTGGAACTATTTGCATCTCGCGGTTACGACGCTGTCGGGGTGCAAGAAATAGTTGATGCTGCGGGCATCACGAAACCTACACTGTACCATTATTTCGGAAGCAAACGGGGACTGCTCGATGCTTTGTTGAAAGAGCATTTCGATGAGCTGTATGAATCTGTGACGCGAGCGGCGGATTACAAACATAATCTGCCGTTGACCCTCAATACATTGACTGGTGCGTACTTTGCCTTTGCCAAAAAACACAGCATGTTCTACAGGATGCAATTATCCATGTGGTTTGCGCCTCAAATCAGCGAGGCTTTCAGGGCGGTGTCACGCCTCAATGAGATGCAGCATCAGTTACTGGAAGATCTGTTTGTTCGTGCGGCCAAAGATCACGGCAATATGAAGGGACGTCACCGCGCTTACGCTGCAACTTTCTTGGGCATGATAAACACCTATATAGGGCTGTCACTCAACGGATATACGGAAATAGACGATAGGCTGGTGTACAAGGCCGTTCACCAATTTATGCACGGCATCTTTTCATAGCGGAATAGGTGTTTATTTTTTTTTGGCCGACGACTATACCAGTCGGTATAGTTTGAAATTCTGAAATACAGGAGTTCACAAATGACACACTGGGCTTGGGATGCGGTCATTTATCATATTTATCCTCTGGGTTTTTGCGGCGCGCCCGCAAGAAATGACTTCTGCTCTACGCCTGCTCCAAGATTGGAGTTGATATATGACTGGATACCTCATCTGAAAGATCTCGGCGTGACGGCTCTCTATTTGGGCCCGGTTTTTGAATCCAGCGCCCACGGGTACGATACTGCCAACTATTTTCATGTGGACCGTCGATTGGGCAAAAACGAGACACTGTCGCATCTAGCCTCTGCACTCCATCAAAATGGAATCCGTGTGATACTTGACGGAGTATTCCATCACGTGGGGCGGGACTTTTGGGCATTTCGCGACGTATTGGAGCATCATGAGAATTCGTCTTATTGCGATTGGTTCCAGGGGCTTTCTTTCAGAAGCAGAAGTCCGTACGGGGATCCGTTCACTTATGAAACATGGCATGGTCACTACAATCTTGTGAAACTCAATTTACGAAACCCTGCAATCAAGAAACACATTTTTCAAGCTGTCAAAACTTGGATTAACGAATTTAAGATCGATGGACTGAGATTAGATGCGGCTGATTGCATGGACCTGGATTTTCTCAAGGAACTCGCTGCAATTTGCCGGGAAGCCCGGTCCGATTTCTGGCTGGTGGGAGAGGTACTTCAGGGTGACTATAGAAAATGGGTAAATTCCGAGACGCTGGATTCAGTAACCAATTACGAATGCTACAAGGGATTGTACTCAAGCCATGTGGATAAGAATTATTTTGAAATCGCTTATTCTTTGAACCGTCAGTTTGGAGAGCGCGGGATATATCGCGGTCTGCCGTTGTATTCATTTGCCGACAACCATGATGTCAATCGAGTAGCCAGCAGACTCCGGAAGCCGGAACATCTTTACCCACTGTATTGCCTGCTCTTCACAATGCCGGGCGTGCCGTCAATCTATTATGGCAGCGAATGGGGCATTGAGGGGGAAAAGAGAAACGGCGACGATAGCCCGTTGCGCCCGTATCTGGATCTTGCGACGGTGTCACAAACCGGCCGACACAGGGATCTAAGCAATGTAATTAGCAAATTATCAAGAATTCGCCGCAGTTCGGACGCTCTTAAGCACGGGGATTACATTCAGCTGGCAGTCAGACACGAGCAAGTGGCGTTTGCCAGGAAAACCCCAAATGAATGCATAATTGTAGTGGTTAATTCAGCGGATCGGCCAACTTCGTTAAGAATACCTATTCCCGTTGACTACGGAAATCAGTTGGTTGACATACTTAACCCGGGCGAATCATATCAAATATCCGAATGGAATGC
>JBKQRG010000053.1:0-29222 GCA_052144015.1 Desulfomonilaceae bacterium | reverse complement strand
CCGATCCATCCGAGAACAGTGAAACGATTAGAGGAGTTTCATCTCAAAGATAAGATCAAAAGTATCACGAAAGTGATGCTGGTCCCGCCTGAGCCGTACATAGATTTCTTGTCTCTGATGCAAGGTTCGGCGCTTGTCTTTTCGGATTCCGGTTCAGTGCAATCTGAGGCAAGCTTTTTTAGCGTGCCCTGTCTCATTTGCAGGGAGAATACTGAACGTCCAATTTACCTGGAACAGGGCACCTCGGTACTCGTTGGAAGAGATAAAGAATTAATAAAAGACCTTCTAGCGCAAATCGAACGAGGCGCGCACCGCGAGTCAGGCCCGCTGATCAAAGAACTGGGCGCAAATGTGGCCCGGAAGACCACCGGAATCATCGCTGATTATCTTCTATGATATCCGCCTTCAGAGAAATCAATTTGATGCGCGAATCTTGCTCGGCCTGGACTGATAAGCTCCGCAATCCGGAAAAGGGGGAGGGCAGATCGGGGCGGATGCCAACGGCGCGGGCGCTATTATGACCGGAGCTACCAGTGGAGGCGCGGGAGGATAAAGCGGAGTAGGCTCACAACACGGGGCAATCGGCACGATAGGTGAATCGCATCCGGGCACCAACGCGGGCAGACAGACGTTCGCCGGTCCGCATTGAAAAGCCTCGATAGGGGAGATGGATAAATGAAGGCAGCAAAGAATCGTGATGATGCCGATAAGAAAAGCACGATATAACATGCCGGAACTCCTGATAATGTGAGTAAACATGAACTCAAATCATGTCCAAGCGGGGGGACCATAGCACCTAGAAAAATTATAGTCAATCATATATGAATGTTGATGATTCATAATCATCTATTACATTAAATTGTAGATGTAGCATTCGATAAATAAAATATTATTACAATTAAGATCAAGACAAATTCAGTGGTGGCCCCCAGCTTTATCTTAGTCCTGGTGTAGATGGTTTGTTTGGTTGACCTGGAGCACACCGACCGGAATCGAGATAAGCATCGAGTCAAAGAGCGGCCTGTGCGCCATTATTACATCTGACAAGCCTATCCAACTGGAGAACCAGCGAAACGATTCAGCCTTGGTTGCTGACTGTCCGAGGCCGTGATACAACTATTTCGGATATTGAATAGTTTGTAATTTGATCAATTTTGGGGCTATTAGGGGACGGTCACTGTTTGGAGAGAATAATGCGAGGGGGGACGACGAAGGTACAGCGCATTGATCCGCTCTGGTATGTAATCCTCATTGCTTTAGTTATCAGGGCGTTTATACCACTTTATGCGGAATTCGTTACCAGCGATCCCGATGTTTTTTATGAGATTCACAGTTATCAATATCTTGAGCCCGCTCAGAATCTGATTAAGTCAGGACAATTCACAACCGACGCCGCGCCCGAGATCTATCGGCCACCGGGTTATTCTATTCTCCTCATTCCTGGGATCTTGTTGAACCATGTGCCGCTCGTTACCATCTTAATCCAGATCCTGTTAAGTTGCCTCACTGTCTATTTGGTTTTTGAGATCGCAATCGTGCTGTTCGGCCGCTCCGAAATAGGAATCCTGAGTGCGGCACTATACGCTATAGATCCGCTTTCAGTCATCTTTTCAAGTTTGATAATGCCGGAAACGTTTGCAACTTTTGCATTAAGCCTATTTCTGCTGTTTCTTTTCCGATACCTGCGGGAGGAATCCGTGATTCAGCTTTCCTTTGCTGCGATCGCGTTGGCCACGACTGTTTACTTACAAGCCATAGCTTATTTCTTACCTGTTTGGATAGCATCGTTTTTGGCATTCTTTGCCATAAATAAACGGTCCGGCACACGTGTCTTGCATGCTTTAATTTTTTTAGTCATCTCCATGAGTTTGATAGGCATCTGGCAAATCAGGAACAGAATCGAAACCGGGTATTCGGGATTTTCTACTGTTTTCGATAAGAGCCTCTATTATGCGCAGGCAGCCTCTGTGCTGGCGAAATTAGAAGGGAAACGTGATTTTCGCGAATTATGGAATTTGATGGACCGGAAAGTAAATGAGCATTCGGCTCGATTTCGGGAACGGTTCGAATATATGCGAGAAGAGGGGACCAGACTGACACTAGCCCATCCCTGGATGTATGCAGAAATTCACATCCAAGGAATTCTGAGAACGCTTTCCGGCGCGGAAGCACATACCTATATAAGGTTGTTAAAATTTTTCCACGGGACCGAGGAAGGCTGGCAGGAACTAATTACCCGAGATCTCTTGGACGCGATCAGACACAATAGTAATAACTTGACCCATGCAGCGATCCTGACCATAGCCGGTCTGGGACTGATTGTGATGCTGGTTTACTTGTTTGCTGCTGTCGCATTATTTTCCAAAAAATTGCTGTATGCCATGCCTGTGGTCTGCTCTTTATGGGTAGTCGTCTACTGGTTGGTAATAACAGGGGGCCCGCATGGTTATGGCAGATACAGACATGCCGTTATGCCGATCATCTGTGTGCTCGCGGGATACGGTTTGCACTTAATTCTCAGTCGATTCAGACATATGAGTCGTGACGGCGGATTGCGGGGGCCGAACTAATGTTACAGCAAGGTCAAATACTGAATCCAATTTTTACGAAGCCTTCTTTTGAGCGTATTGAGATCGATTCAATCCCCGATGAACAACTTGCTGTTTTTCCGGACCGGATCATCCATCAAACGCGACCATGGATAAGATTCCTGGAAAGCACCTTGGGCGCTGAGCCGATTCTCGCAGTGCTGCGGGAGAATGACCGGATTTTGGGCTATTTCACCGGATTAATTGTGAAAGAATTTGGTTTCAAAATATTGGGTAGTCCCTTTCCCGGGTGGAGCACGACGTATATGGGTTTCAATCTGCTGCCCGGGATATCGCGAGCATTGGCGCTCGAAGCATTGGCCGACTTTGCGTTTAATGTATTAAAATGCGATCACTTGGAACTTATGGACAGGTATCTATTGGCCGAAGATGCCACACGTCTGGGATTTGAAATTTGGGATTTTTCCACACTGGAAGTGGACCTGGCCCCAAGTGAAGATGAAATATTTACATCGTTTAAGCATCAATGTCGCAATTGCATTCGAAAAGCCGCTCGGAGCGGAGTCATAATCGAGGAGGCTGATGATCCCGAATTTGCGGAAGATTATCATGAGCAACTCAAACACGTATTCGGAGTCAAGCGGCTACCCCCGCCGTTTGAAGCTCAGCGGGTGAGGGATCTTATTACATTCCTTTTTCCGACGGGCCAATTGCTCCTGTTGCGCGCCCGCAACGAGCAAGGGATCTGCATTGCCACGGGGATCTTCCCGGCCATGAATCAGACGATGTATGCTTGGGGTTCGGCTAGCTGGCGTCAATATTCTAACGTGAGGCCGAATGAGGCTCTTTTCTGGTACGCTATGAAGTACTGGAAAAGGCACGGCATGCTGACATGCGATCTAGTAGGCGCGGTTCAGTATAAAGAAAAATACGGAGGCCGCAGAGTAGTCGTGCCTTGGATTCGGAAATCAAAGAACAGGGTCATCGCGGCTCTACGAACCACAGCGGAGTCTCTTATCCTGAGCCGTCCCAGAACTGTGGGAAAGCTCTTCAGTCTAACCAAACGACTCCTCCACCGTCGTTGAAGGTTAACTCCCCGTCGAAGCAACTAAGGTTCGATTGGCAGCCATTTCAGTTCTGGATCCGTGTAACACATGTGCTCCCAATGCAAGTTCGCTCAAATCCTGCTCCATTTCTGATCATTATAATCGCGACGACTCATCTCAGTTCGAGGAGTGAATGATTAAGGAGGCGTATCAAAGTTGTTCATTTCGATACGACCAGTAGGGGTGGTTCGTGAACCGCCCGAAATCAAGGTGCTTCTCGAAGCGCCCTGTACACTGGGAACCCGCGAGGTCGCAATTCCCAGACAGCTTCCAAGCGATCTACCAGCCGCACTTTAGGGATTGCTTCTGACTATTCCCTCATTGGATTGGGGCTGGAGCTCTCAATCTGAGGCAGTCCATGGTGCACGTCGTGCATTGTTCCGAACAGAGAAGTATCTGCCTAGCCCGATTCTGCGGAGGACAGCGTGCTCAAGATAAGGAGTGGCAGCTGAGTTCCGGAATCAGGCCTACCCAAGAATCCTTGCCGCTGACCATCAGTTCCCCATCACCTTGCCGTACTTTTTACTCAATCACTGGATTCACCCGATTCGTAATGTCAGGTTTAGTCAATAGTCATTTGTATTAACACACGATCCAGTGCGCTTCGCTTATATTAATAAATAATACGTCGAAATATTAGTTAGTTGTTACAAGTAACTAGTAAATACATGTTATAATCATCATCTAATATCTCAATAAATCAACAAAACATGTTGACATTTAAGCATGTTTTTTGATATATAACCAGAGCGAGACTTTGAGACAGCCGATAGAAACTTGGTCTAATCCCCCAATGGGCGGCTGTCTGTTCTGCAAATCCTCAAGGAGGCTTGGCTATGGCAAGACGTCTCATGATTCTGGGCGCTCTGCTCCTTGTTCTGGCGCCATCGATTGGGCTGCCGCAAGCAGGGCCTGCGCCGACTCCGATTTACACTGGGCCGCCACCCCCCGCTCCGGGGTGGAATAACGCGGGCATATCTACGTTTCCTGCCGGCCCGGGCACCGGATGGGGCACCGGTCGGCGGTTGTATGCGGACGAACAGTGGACGGTAAAGGGCGACGTCCGGATGGGCCACATGTGGATGAGGTTTAACACTTTCTTTCCGTTCAATTCGAATCCCGATCCTGAACAACAGGTCTTCGCGTTTGAACGGATGGACCTTCAATTAAAGGACGGGAATTTCTGGGTCGGATTCGCAGGTCTTGAAGTTCAACCTGTGCCGACATTCGTCCTGTTTGCCCAGTATGGGGTAAATATACCACGGCTAAGCCACATGCTAATGGATGCCACTGGTAGATTTACGAGACCGGGCTATAACGTGTTTGGCACTACAACAATCATAGGAAATGGTGCAAATTCCATTTCGCCCTGGACGTGGGACACAACGTTCCATTGGTGGATGATTGATACAGGCGGGGCTTGGTGGTTTACCCCGGAGCTGGCTTTTGAGGCAGGCTTCAGGCTCGAACACATCGATTACAGGCTGCAAAATCCGAGAGGCGTGTCAGAGGGGGCCGATGCGAGTCCAGCAGGGAATGCACCAGGGCTGGCCATAACCTGCTCCCGGATATGAACTGGTGGTGCTGTCCATCAGGGTGATGGAACAGATCCTGGAATAAGTGACCCCCTTGGAAAATTCTACGTCCCCTATATCGGCATTCGTGGAAAAGGACGTAAGTGCTGCGGTTGTGATACGGAACTGTGCTACAGATGGCGATTCATCGGCAGCCCGTTAATATGGAATACTTGGAACGATCCATTCCTGATTAATTGCGTGAGCGCGGACAATCAAGAGACGCATCTCACACGGTATACCCTGAACGGCAACAGCGGGTATCTCTTGGAAGGTGATTTTGACGGTATCTACCCGATAACTCGAAACGTCAGAGGGACCCTGTGGCTGAACCTCAGCGCGATGCAGGTGAGTGGGACCGGAACGATTGACTCAAGCGTCGTAGCCTCTACGCTCTTCAATGTGCAGCCTGGAAGCGTAAGCGTACCGGATTCCAGAATACAGAGATCCTGGTATGCCTTCGGACTGGGAATGGAAATGTCTTTCTGATACGGTGGCGGCCACGTAAAAGTGAAGCCTAGAATCATGGGATGATTATAAAGACGATTTGTGACCCGTAGAAACGTTCACATAGCCCAGAAGACGCCCGAGGCCAAGCCTTCGCAATAGGCTTTCCTCGGGCGTTCGTTTATGTATTTCTCAGAAGATGTGCCCGAATTAAATATAGCGATTATCAAAAATTCCTTCAGAATGGAATCGGACTGCGGGACAAGCCGGCAGTGGCGCCCACCGGTCAACGGTTATTGATTTCGACAGTTGGTGTAGCCGTCAAACCATTTACAATAGTGCCCCGGCTCCTTCTCCTCTCACAAGCGGCCGGCCATGGTTTGAGCGTATCCGGTAAGTTCCACGTATCCGCGACCGTATACCGCGATTCCATTTCTTGTCCCTTTTGCTTCCACCGCACCCTCCCAATAAGTCAATCGATTGAAATCTCCGGCCGACAGCTCCTGATCACGAATCAGCGGAGCAATTTCCAGACTGATTTTCTGCTCTGGGATATGAACGGTCCAGCCGGACGGGTACACCGCTTTTGTGTGAGGACTGGTCCATTTTCCTTGGGGCGCAATCATTATCGATTCATGTGCGAGATCGGTGGCTTTGCCGTCTTTTGAAATGAAAGTTCCGAATGGCTTTTCCCACGTGCCATCCTTCCGCCGCAGGTAAGAGATCATCAATTCGGATCCATCGTCCAATTGCAGACTGAACCAATCCCAGCCCACCTGACCGGCCAGCAACATGCTGGAACTGAATTCATGGTCCATCCATGCCAATCCTTGGACTTCATGAGACTCTCCTTGGAATGTGAGGGTCCCGGTGGCTTGTAGGCGTGTTAAGGAATAATAATATGAAGCCTGGTTTTCCCCTTCTCCTTTTCTGCTGTAGCCGGATTTTCCGTGGAGCACAGGTGGTTTCTTAGAAATTAACAACAGATCGAGCGCATGCCCGTTCTCCCTAGCTTTGAGCCGGATCTGATCGTTTTCTCGATTAGCTGACCAGTCCCTTACGTGGACCTTCAGGTCGTTTACCGCGGCACCGGCCAGGCCGGGTCCTTCCCTTGAGAGCAGCTCAGTATGAAAAAATCGATTACTCTGCACATCCGTTAGCGCAAAATGGGCCGGGTATACGTCTCTCACGACCCATGAAGACCCCATTGCAACGGGTTCTTTGAACAACGCTCGCCTGAAAAAAGTGACCTGAAAACCCCAGCGGCGACTCCCCTCGGACTCAAGATTCCCAGTAAAGTACCACCATTCAGTTTGAAAATTCGGGTGCTTGCCATGATCTTTCGGGAAAACAAGCGATAATCCGGGAACGGCTGTCGCAAATTCCTGGTCTTCTCCGAATGCGGGAGCCATCCACATTATGAGAATGGCCATAAAAAGGGAGCATGTACGCAATACAATTCTCCTTCAAAAAGCATTTTAACAAATTATTGCCGGCAATCGGTGGTCAATGGACTGAAACGGTCTCCCCGGTTGACGGCGAAGCTCGGAAGAGTCTTAAGATGCGAAGATATGTTTGAATTCCCCCGATTAAAAGTTCGTAGCAAAAGATTATACATTCTTATTTGCGTGTTGGCAGGCAAGTTGTTATAAGTCAACCGGCCTTGGGCGGGAAAATTTTGATTTTTCAGCAAAGAGTCAAATTAATGTCTGAAATCAAATTCATACACGCCGCGGACATGCATCTGGGACGCCAGTTTTCGGGATTACATCGATCAAGCCCCCAATTGGCAGATCTTTTTCGCCGCGCCGGATACTCCGCGTGGGAGACGCTCGTCCGAACGGCAATTGAACGGAAAGTGGATTTTTTGACCTTGGCGGGTGATGTGTTCGATAGTCAGCACACCACGGTAAAGGCGAGAGTCGCTTTCATTGAGGGCCTCCATCGGCTTCACGATGCGGGTATCACTGTTTTCATGGCTTTGGGCAATCACGATCCATTGCGCAGTTTTCCTGACTCCCTGCGTTCTTTAGGGAACCTGAGGCTATTCGGCCCGGATCCCGAATCCATCGAAGCTACTCAAGGCGTAATGATTTTCGGTGCGAGTTTTGAAAAATCGGTGGTGACCGAGAATCTGGCGCGGAAATTTAAGCGGGGCACGAGCACAGATTTGGCCGTCGCGATTTTGCATGCAAATGTTTCGGGATATTCCGAGCACAAAAATTATGCTCCGTGCAGTTTGGACGACCTTAGAAAAAGCGGGATGGACGTGTGGTGTCTTGGCCACGTGCATTCCGCGCGAATGTTATCGGCTGATCCTTTAATATTTTATCCGGGAGCCGGTCAGGGGGCTCACGCCGGAGAGACAGGTTCAAAAGGCTGCTACATGGTGTCTGTTAAGGCAGAAAAAAAAGGGACCGCTGAGTTCATATCACTTGCTCCTGTTCGCTGGGACAAAATCGAACTCAATGCAACGAATCTGTCCGAACCCGAAGATTTGCTCGGCTCTACGGAAGAGGCTTGCGCCGGCCTGGCATCGGAAGACGTGAAAGCTGTGGTTGTAAGGATAAATATAACGGGCACCCCATCCGACCATGTTTCCCAGGCAATAAAATCCGGCGAAATCCATGAAATATTAATGGACCGACTTCCACGACTTGCGGTACCGGTCTTCCCGGAGTCTGTTTGTGATTTGACGCACCCGGGCTTTGATTTGGGGTCAATGATTGACGACGAAGGTTTTTTGCCTGAATTTCTTAGGCTTTGTCGGCGGTCGAGTGAAGATCCCTACCATATTGAAGACGTTATCCGAGAAGTTCATCTTGAACTCTCTAGACGAGTGCATCGGTCCTACATTGCAGCGGATGCTGACCCGATGGAATTGCTGGAGAACAGGGCTTCTCTTAAGGCTTTTGTGACGAATGCTGCGGAGCAGGTGGCGTCAACTTTTTTCGAATTGAGCACCTTTGATCTTCTTAATCAAGAACGAAGCTGAGGATCACAAATCGAATCACATGTGGATCGAACAGATTTTCATTGAGAGCTTCGGAGCTTACAACCAACTGCTGATCACCAACATTTCGCCGGGACTTTCAGTGATTCTCGGTCGAAATGAAGCTGGTAAAAGCACGATCCTGGAATTCGTTCGTTCGATTTTCTTTGGATTCAAAACCCGAACCAGCCGAGCAAACAGCTATGAAACACCTAACGGGGTGCCGCGTAAGGGAAGACTGACAGTCAATTCAAGAGTCCAAGGCAAACTACGGATCGAAAGAATAGAAAAACGAGGGTTAAAGGAAGGAAATCTCATCATTTCGGATGAAGAAGGTAATCACGTGGAACCTTCCGTTATCCCTATTTTTCACACAGGGATGGACCGGGGAGTCTATGAGAGCCTTTTCGCGTTTGACCTGGATCAGATGCGCCACTTGGATCATGAAAATTTGCGGCGCAAGATTCTAGCAGCCACGGTCGGATCTTTTGATGTGAGCCCATTGGATGTAAAAAGCAAGCTGGGCGATAGGCTCAAAACTCTAGGGAAAAAATCCCAAAGGGATTCAGAGGCACTCTGGGCCATGCAGGCTCAAATTAAAGACGTGGATCAAAAACTGAGTGCCCTTGCCGAAGAACCGGCACGGTATTCGGACCTCAAGAAGAATCTCGAGGTAGTTGAAAAAAAGCGGAAGGAGCTATCCGCTGAAATTCGAGTTACCGAGGGCTCTGTGCAGAGCCTAGTCGAATTGCTTCAACATGAAGAGGCCTGGACCAAGCTTATGGGGATAGAGCGAGAAATTGTCGCTCTAGCCAAAGCGCGCCAATTTCCTGTGGATGGCATTCTCAGGCTCGATCAGCTGTTTGAAAGGCGTCGTGAAGCTCAAGACAGTCTTGCTGAAGTGGAGAACGGGTTACAGCAGCTGAAGCTCCGGTTGAAAAATTTGAATCCCGATCGACAGATTCTGGAACACTCCCGTACGATTGAGACATTACATCGACAGTCCTTGAATTTGACAACTCGACCTTCGGATATCGAGCAGGCGGCGGTCGCGCTGGCGAAATCCAAGTCGGACATTGCCTCAGACATACTGTCATTAGGTCCTGAATGGGATGAAGTACGGGTAGAGACATCGGATCCGTCAATTGCTGTGGAACAAAAGATTCGAGAATTTGCGACCTCCTGGAATGAGTTCCGAACTGGAACACGTGACCTTGGGAACGCTGTGAATGAATCTTCAGAAGCAGTGGCAAGAATCCAGACAAAAATCCAACATAAGACTACTGAATTGAATAATCTGAGAGAAGCTTGCGCCTACTTTCTTGAACCGGCTGAGCGCGATCAACTTGTTGAATGGAGGCAGCACGATAGCAGGATAAAAGATATACAAGACCGACTCCTGGAAAAGAAAAGGATAATGCAAGGATTTATTGGGGCTCGGCAGGAATTGGATCGAGCACTGGAGCAGGTCCGGAATGAAGATTCCCCGCTGGTCTCACCAGCTCTTTTTTCGCTCCTAGTCATACTGATCGGAGCAGCAGGAATCGGCATGATTATGGCCGGGCTACGCGGAATAGACATAATTGCGTATGCGTTTACAGCCACCGGACTGCTGATCTTTTTTTCTTTACCTTGGATGGTGAGGTGGAAAATTCTGGGAGAACGGCATCGGTTGGCCGGTATCGAGCAAAGGAAAAAGTCATTATTGGATAAGCAACAGGCTGTAACACTTGAATTGGCCGAAGTCGAAACCGATCGGCGCATACTCCTCCAGGAATTGGAGGAACTCAAGTCTCGCTGCGCTGAAATTTCGGATTTAATTCTGAATGATCCGAGTGCCGGTCTAATGGATATTATGCGAGCAGAATCCAAATCTTCCGCCGCGGAAGAACCTTTCCGGCGCAAGCATATTCTGGAAGACAGCATTCGGTTCGATGATACTGATCTGCAAATGGAGAAGCAGCGACTTGCCGGTCTGAAACAAAGTTTGGCCGAAAGAAACCGGGATTTCGAGCAATTAAATAGTGAATGGAAACATTTTTTGGTCGACCAATACTGGGACGAACAAATGGAACCGGAGGCCGCTCTTGAATTTCTGCGCCGTTTACGCGAGCTGAAAAACGAATTGCGACGAGTTTCCGATCAGGAACGAAGCCTGTTTGCCATGAAGACTGAATGGGACGATTTTGTAGGGCGAGTGTTAGAACTCGGGCACGAAATGGATCAACCTGTTGCCCCGGAAAAATCCCCATTAGACCAGGCGGAAGAATGGAGTCTGCAGGCAATCGAAAACAAAGAGGCTCTGGCCGAAAAAAAAGCTCTTCTGGAACGGATTGGAGAAAATCAAGCCAGATTGGATATGTTGGTCAGAAAGACAGCGGAAACCAATGACCAAATCAACGCCCTAATGGAAACCGCAAAAGTGGACAATGAAGAATCTTTTCGGAATCTTGGGCGCATGCATGAACGTTATCAAAGTCTCGAGCACCAGAGAGCCCCCTTAGTGGCAGGCCTGATATCAGGATTGAACTGTCCCGATGAGAACGGTATGAGGGCTCGGTTGCAAGGTCAGGACTGGCAAGGAAACAGGCGTCGTTTATCCGGCCTTCGAGAAAATTTGGTGAATCAACGTAAAATGTCTGATGAATTGGCCGCGCAAAGCGGCCGATTGGAAAATGAAATTGCGATGCTCGAAAATGAAGAAGAGACGGAAATGCTACTATCTGAAAAGGAAGAATTATTGACCCGACTGAATCATGGTATCAAAGAATGGACAACGTTGAAAATAGCCACAGGTCTGCTGGACAAAACCCTAAGGATCTACGAATCAGAAAAACAGCCAAAAATATTGGAGCACGCATCGCACATCTTTGGAGAGATCACCGGAAACGCATATCGAAAGATTCTCCTTCCGCTCGATAGTGAACGCGTCAAAGTGGAACGTGTGGACGGGATGAGAGTGGAAGAAGATCATCTTAGTCGAGGAACTCTCGAACAAGTGTACCTATCATTAAGGCTGGCCCATTTGGAGATTTATCGACGTGGGGATTCTGCAATCCCCCTAATGATGGACGACGTCCTTGTGAATTTTGATACGGAGCGGGCGCGCAGGACCGCCAAAGCGTTGACAAAATTTTCGACGGAATCGGAAATCCAAGTCTTGTTTTTCACTTGTCATTCTCATGTGGCGGCGCTCTTTGCAAAAGATGCGGCGCGGATTACATTGGATAAGGATTAGTGGATCGATTGGCCGATAGCATCTTCAGCTGACAAAAAAATCTTGAAGATTACGGAAACCTATAGCTTACCCCCGTGTCATACTTTGTGGATTTGATTTTGATGAGGAGCTTGCATGTTGAAAATCGTTGATAATTTTTTGGAATGCTGTTCGAAAACAATGTTGTTATACGTTAAGCGTCTGTTTCCGTCAGCGATTTTGTTCGTCACCATTTCTTTAATTGCCGCACCCGTGATCGGACAAACTTCGTCTCATCCTCTCAGGGCGTTACAAGAGTCTTTCAGGGAAGTTTCTAGAACCGTTAAGCCGGCGGTGGTGAACGTTTCCACAGTGAAGATCGTGGCTGAGAGTAACTTCGGCGGTCTGGACCCGTTCTTTGAAAATCATCCTTTTCGCGAGTTTTTTGGTGACGAAATTTTTCGACAGTTCTTCGGTTCTCCAGGCGGTGCCAGGCGTTTTCGCCAGCAGGGACTTGGATCAGGATTCATAGTAGATCCCAGTGGATTAATCGTAACTAATAGGCATGTGATCAACGGAGCCGATGAGATACAGGTGACGCTGGAGGGTAACAAGAAATACAAAGCACGTATCATCTATGCTGATCCGAAGACTGACATAGCTATTATCAAGATTGATGGCAGCAATTTTCCTGTCGCTAAGCTGGGCGATTCTCAAACATTGGAAGTGGGAGATTGGGTGCTGGCCATCGGAAATCCACTTGGCCTAACACAAACCGTTACCGCGGGTATTGTCAGTGCCAAGGGGCGGTCACTCGGAATCTCTGATGTGCGGGACTTTATTCAAACTGATGCGGCTATCAATGTTGGAAATTCCGGGGGACCATTGGTGAACATAGACGGCCAAGTAGTGGGTATGAACACCGCCATCGCTTCCGGTGGCAGCAACGGCAATATAGGAATAGGTTTCGCAATTCCTTCAAACGTGCTTAAAAAGGTTGTAAGCGCAGCTCTGGCCAAGCCACCCACAGCACAACATCCTTTGGCAAAACCTCATCCGCAAGCAGCTATCCCGCGGAATTCCGGTAGGCCCGGTCCTGAACAAAGGATTTTTCAGCCGCCGCATCGATTGGGCAACGGCGATATTTAAATTGTCAATATCTTTCCAGGCCCCAAGGCTATTTCAGTTGAAGGATGACCGTGAAGGCGTGCCCAACAGCGCGAGGTACAAATTTCATTGCGTCCCTCAAGGCGGCGGGCGCTGAGCGAAGATACGATATAAAAAAGATATGTCTTAGTGACTTTAACTTCCATTTACTGGGATATCGTTGTATTATTATAAGGTACGCTTGATTGTCACGAATTGCATTCCGACCGGAGGATCGTATGAAGGTAAAGGGAGCCTTTTTGGGCGTACTATGCCTAGCCGTAATATTAGTTGTTGGAAACGCCGCAGCATCGGCAGGCAAGATGCCAGAGGGGTACCGAGATATTAAACTAGGAATGAATAAGAGCCAAGTCTTGGATCTTTTGAAAAAAGGTCCTGTCCACTCCTCCTTTGATGATATGGGAACTGAAATAGCAGAAATTGTTAGAGGAGATGATTTATTCCGCTTTGCCACTTACCGATTTGATAAAGAGGAAGTCCTGGTGGAAATAGATCTTGAGATGCGGGAGATTCTTGGGAAAGACAGAGTGCTCGATCTCTACAACAAACAGTTCGGGCTTAATTTGTCTCCGCTGAAAGCGGCCGTGGAATCGAACCTGAGCATCGAGGTCCGTGATAACTTAGTCATTTTAAAACTGGCATCGACCAAGGATACCCGGTCCGCCCAAGTTAAGAGCACAAAGCCTTAAATTTGCTCGTATAACCGGCGACTGTATTGTTATTTATTCCGATGTTTCTTCGCAATTTTCAACCACTGCTTCAATAGCGTCGAGCCATCGTCGAATAACCGGGTCATGGGCTAAAATTCTTCGCACTTCTCTGTGCTGGTATATTGTACCCATGACGATCATATCCGTGACTGCTCCCTCTTCGTGCGCGTAAACTTGGCTGCTGACGGCCGCCTCCGCGCCGATTTCGTTGTAAGCCGCTTTCAAATAACGCGCCTCAGCTCCCGGGACTTGCTTAATTAATACATTAATGTGAATAGCGCGACCCGCCATAATCCGGCTGTTCCCGGTTCCTATGCGGTCCAAAGCTTTCACAGCCGCTCGAATCGAGTCCAAGCAAATCTTACATGCATCCATTAACGGTCTCCCACAAAACAACTTCCAGCCCGGGTTCTAACATTATACTGCATAACGGTCCAACTACCATTTAGATTTTGGGATCGTCCGAAATCACTGTGCAGCCGCGTAGGTTTTCAATGATTCTTGACCGTCTCAGTCAAAAAGGCTAAGCTGAAGTCCGCCAATCGAGCCGATAGTGCACGAAGGAGGTTTCAATGGGCGAATTTCAAGTGAACAAAACGTTCGCCGAAATCAACAGAAAGATTAAGCAGGGCGAAGCTGTGGTGGTTACGGCCGAAGAAATGATAAAAATTACCCGTGAAGAAGGCGCGGTGCAAGCCGCTCGCAAAGACGATGTAGTCACGACGGGAACATTCGGCATAATGTGCTCATCCGGTGCATTTTTGAATTTTGGCCACACGAAACCCAGGATCAAAGCGCACAAGGTATATCTTAATGAAGTTGAGGCATACGCGGGAGTCGCTGCCGTGGATGTGTACATAGGAGCGACTCAGCCCAGATACGATGATCCATTGAACAAAGTATTCCCAGGGCGCTTCCGTTACGGGGGTGGACACGTCATTGAAGACCTGGTGGCGGGACGCGAAGTGCTTCTTCAGGTTGAAGCTTACGGAACGGATTGCTATCCCAGACGCTCGTTAGAAGCGAAAATGACGCTAAAAGACTTTCCGGATGCTGTGCTTCTAAATCCCAGGAACTGTTATCAAAATTACAACTGTGCCGTGAACCTGTCCAAGAAAACCATATACACCTACATGGGCATCCTAAGACCTGAATGCTCAAACGCAAATTTTTCCACTTCAGGGCAATTGAGCCCCCTCCTCAATGATCCTCTGTACAAGACTATCGGTCTAGGTACGCGGATTTTTCTCGGAGGCGGCATAGGATATGTCATCGGCGCAGGAACTCAGCATAATCCGACTGTAAAGAGGTCCGATAATGGTGTTGTCATGGGAGGTGCGGGCACTCTTTCTGTTCGAGGGGACCTCAAGCAGATGTCGGCCAAGTTCCTGAGAGGGGCGTCAATGACCGGTTACGGGTGCTCACTGAACGTGGGAATAGGAGTGCCCATTCCCATTCTTAATGAAGAGATTGCCAGGTTCACGGCAGTTTCAGACGACGAGATATTCGTGCCGGTTGTAGATTATGGCATAGCATATCCGGAGGATGGTGGAGCGCCGATGACCTATGTCACTTACGGACAGCTCAAAACAGGGGAAATATCAATTGATGGTCGGAGCGTGGTGACAGCTCCGCTGTCGAGCTATTCCGCGGCGCTGGAAATAGCGTCGATTTTAAAAGAATGGATTAAGTCGGGAAGATTTTTCTTAGGGGAACCCCAGGAAACATTGCCTTCCGTTCCATTTGACGGTTTTAACAACTAAGAAACACAACAGAATACAGACATGGAATCATTGATCGAATATGAACCACGGACTTACCGTAATTTCGACGGGTCTGACGGTTTCCATACTTTTCGGGTGGTTGTCGAAAGTTCTGATTTATACGTGAAAGCGCTTTGTCCTTTAGAAAGAGAGACCGAGGCTTTGATTAAGAAGTATAGAGCCCAGATCCAGTGGACTATTGCACGGAAACCCGAATTTTTGACAAGTCTTAAACCGTTGGAGGACAATCCTGCAGATTCTCCTATAGTGGCGAGCATGATTAGGGCGGGCAAGAAGGCAGGCACTGGTCCTATGGCTGCTGTGGCCGGAGCGGTCGCCGAATTCGTAGGAAAAGAGCTTCTTCAATGGTCACCCGAAGTGATCATAGAAAATGGGGGAGACGTATTCCTCAAGATCGCACGGCCTATCGTTGTTGGGCTTTTTGCAGGAAATTCGCGGTTTAGCAGTGAATTAGGAATCCAGGTTCAACCTACTATGTTGCCCATCGGGATTTGCACATCTTCAGGACGAGTGGGGCCCAGCCTGAGTCTGGGTATTTCAGATGCAGCTACGATAATTTCGAAAGATGCTGTGCTGGCTGACGCGGTTGCCACCGCAATGGGTAATAGAATCCAGTCACCCAAAGATCTAAAATCGGCTGTGGAATGGGCCGTGACCGTGCCCGGGGTGGAAGGAGCGTTAGCAGCGGTGGACGATAAAATGGCTGTCCTGGGCGATTTGGAACTGGTACCGCTGCACTCTTGACCATTTCAAGAATGAACTTTGGAAAGAAATATCATTGAGTTGAGGTGGAAAATGGCTTCAAAGAATGTGTTATTAATATTTAAATCCAATATCATGTACAAACCCGTGATTTATAGGCTGGCAAAGGACTTCAATTTGATTTTCAATATACTTGAAGCGAAAATATTGCCGCGAAGAGAAGGCCGCATTCTGCTGGAACTGCGCGGCGAAGATGACGTGATTCAGCAAAGTATCGAGTTCCTCGAGACTCAACAGGTCATAGTGGAGTACCTCGCCGATAAAGTCTGGAGAGAAGAAGACAAATGCGTTCACTGCGGAGCTTGTACAGGTCTTTGTCCTACAGGGGCCTTGAGTCGCAAAGCTCCCGAAATGAAAGTTGCTTTTGATATCGAGAAATGTGTCGCATGTGGCGTTTGTGGGCTAGCCTGCCCGTTTGGCGCTATGAAGGACGTGACTCTTTTTGATCCATTTGCTGAGGGACGAGCGGCCAACGAATAATTAACGCACATAGGAGCCGGCAAATGAATCGCAAGACATTCCATAACGGTGGCGAATTTTAAGGCAAGGAAACCGTCCGGCGGCCCTACTCAATGATGCATCGGATAGCAACTTGGCTATAGGCCGGCGGGACCTTATAGGGGCACCAGACCATCATTCGGTTGCAAAGAATATCATGAGGGGACAGCGAACGTCCCATCATCTTTGAGAAACTAGAGTATGGCTCCATCGGAACAAAATCCACACTCTCAAACCTGTATTTAACCAAACCAATGCATAATAATAATAAGAGTTTGTTGGGAACAGCTGACAGCTCCGGGAAATATTCTTTTATAGAAGAAGATGTTTCCCTGTGGAGTCTTCAAAAATGAATGCTCAACTTAGGGCGCAAGAAAGAGGGGCATCATGAGAAGCGGTAACCCGGCGCTTAGCGATCAAATTTTTCGCGGGCTTCCTTACGCGGCCGAGCAGGAAGCCATGACAATCCAGGGTACGGTTAATAAAACCGGATTATTGCTCTTGTGCGTTATATTGACGGCTGGGTGGACTTGGCATCGGTTCTTCCAGACCTCGGATCCGAGCTCGGTGGTTGTCTGGGTCACCATAGGCGCATTCGGAGGCCTTATACTGGCCCTCATTACCGTATTTAAGCAGACATGGGCCCCGGTCACCGCTCCTATTTATTCACTACTGGAGGGCCTCTTCATCGGAGGCGTCTCCTCCATAGCCGAGTCACAATATCCCGGTATCGTAATTCAGGCCGTGGGATTGACTTTTGGAACATTGGTGGCGCTTCTGGCGGTCTATTCATCGGGTTTGATAAAAGCGACGGAGAACTTCAAACTCGGCGTAGCAGCCGCAACCGGGGGGATCTTCTTAGTATACTTAGTTTCGTTGGTTCTTGGATTATTCGGTACACGTGTCCCGTACATTTATGAAAACGGGCTCTTCGGAATAGGATTCTCGCTGTTTGTAGTCGTCGTGGCAGCGCTGAATCTCGTCCTGGATTTCGATTTTATCGAGCAGGGCGCTCGAAGCGGCGCGCCGAAATACATGGAGTGGTACGGCGGATTTGGGCTGATGGTCACATTGATTTGGCTTTATATAGAAATATTGCGACTCTTGATTAAATTGCGAAGCCGAGATTGATAGGCTGTGGCCCTGCGGTTTATGCCTATCCTCCTTGCCCTCCACAAAATGTTACCATTCTATCGCGGGTCCCACTTTGTCCTGCGACGCGCAGCAGATTGTTCCATCATTATCGAGAAGTTCTTTGAGAGATTCACGAGCGCAATCGAGGGCGAGTTCCGCGCGATTGTTGGTTTGGGACATGTGCGCCAATATCACCGCCTGAAGTTCGTGGGAAAAAATTCGTTCCAATAGATGGGCGGTATCAAAATTGGACAAATGCCCTAAACGCCCTCTAACCCTTTGTTTCAACTCCCAGGGATAAGGACCGTCTCTGAGCATAATCGGATCATGATTACTCTCAAGCACCAAGATTTGAAGATCAGTCAGCACAGTGGTGACGAGTCCCGTCACGGTGCCCAAATCAGTGGCAATACCTAAACGACACGTACCCATCGAAATCCTGAAACCAACCGGATCTGCGCAATCGTGAGGCACTGAAAAAGGATGTATTCGGAATGGTCCGAGCTGAAAAATTCGGCCTGTCTCAAAAAAATCGAGAGAATGCAGCCGGCCCAGACTCTGTTCTGCAATATTCCAGGTTCCGCGGTTCATCCAAACGGGTATTTTGTATTTTCTGGATAGGACTCCCACTCCTTTTGTGTGATCCGAATGACCATGCGAAACGATGATGCCATCAAGCGCGGCTGGGTCAAACCCGGCTTTTCCCAGTCTTTCCTGCATCTGCTTGCCCGAAAGGCCTGCATCAGCAAGTACGGCCGAACCATTACCTTCTATAAGAAAAGCATTCCCGGAACTACCGCTGGCAAGAGGCGTGATTTTCATCTATTACTCTCTTGTTTTGTACTGGCCGTCGGATCGGGCCGCAAAATATCGCCCCGACATAGCCATGTCAAGACTTAGATGAATGGTCTTTACGTGCTTGTGTCAAGAAAAATATGTTGTCTACATGGATTGTGCAGGAGACTGAAGGAACTTTGGCCGTAGACTACGCACCGTTACCATTCGCAGTCCCAAGGTGCAACTAGGAATTTCAAAAAAGACCGGGTTTGGATTTTAATGAGGAGCAGTCCAGGCATTGTTGGGTGAATGATTACTGATCCATATTGTTGAGGCATCTTCATTTATCGGAAAAGAAAGCGTATTATGGTCCACAGTTTGGGCGAAAGAATTGTAAGCTTATTCGCCCCGCAGCATACACGCGCGAGGATTTCCATGGAGTCAAATAAGAATATTAGGTCTGTGCTTCTCATTATTGCAGTGGCCGTCGCAGCGCTAATGGTCGCAGTAGGAGCTTCGGGTGAAAATACAAGCAAGTCCCCGGATTACAAGGAACTAGAAACTTTTTACAAAGTGATGAAGATCGTGCAGAAGAATTATGTCAAAGATGTGCAAGATAAGGACTTGCTTCAAGGCGCAATGAACGGGATGCTCCAATCTCTGGATGCCCATTCGTCTTTTATGACACAAGACATGATGAATGAGCTTCAAGCCGAGATGGATGCCGAATTTGGAGGGCTTGGAATCGAAATCAGTTTGGAAAATGGAGTACTTACCATCGTTTCCCCGATCGAGGACACGCCTGCATTTAAGGTGGGCTTGAAACCGGGTGACAAAATCAT
This sequence comes from Desulfomonilaceae bacterium, assembly GCA_052144015.1. Taxonomy (GTDB): domain Bacteria; phylum Desulfobacterota; class Desulfomonilia; order Desulfomonilales; family Desulfomonilaceae; genus DATJPW01. The sequence continues at coordinate 9,684 of JBKQRG010000053.1, read as the reverse complement.
CAAAATCGACGGCGAGGACACCAAAAATATAACAATAATTAAAGCCATTAAAATGATGAGAGGCCCAAAAGGGACCAAGGTCACCGTAACTATAATGCGGGAAGGTTTAAAGAAATTTAAGGATTTTGTAATAACCAGGGATATTATCCATGTGCATTCCGTGAAAAAACAGATCATAGAACCCGGGTATGTATATCTTAAAATCTTAAATTTCCAGAGAGACACGGATTCGGATCTCCTCAGCGCTATCAAAGAAGTCGGCGATGACTTAGGGATTAAAGGTGTAATTCTGGATTTGCGCAACAACCCCGGCGGGCTGTTGGATCAGGCCGTCAAGGTTAGCAATATATTTATTGACAAAGGTTTGATCGTTTATACAGATGGCAGGGCAAAAGATCAGCGCATGGAGTTCCGGGCGGATGAAACAGGACAACATTATAACTTTAAAATAGCAACGTTGATCAATGAGGGTAGCGCCAGCGCGTCCGAGATTGTGGCGGGAGCGCTTCAGGACCATAACAGGTCTCTTATTCTGGGTTCCAAATCATACGGGAAAGCCTCGGTACAGACAATTATGCCTTTGGATAATGGATCGGGACTGCGCTTGACCACTGCTTATTACTACACCCCCAAAGGCCAACATATCCAAAAAACAGGCATTCAGCCCGACGTGGATATGAAAGAACAAATACAGAAGCAGGAAGAGTCCGATTTGAATAAAGAGAAGAGGGGCAAAGCCAAAAAAACTGTGTACCCCAGACCTGCTGTTGATGTGGAGAACGATCAGGTGGTCAAGAGAGCGATGGAATGGCTCAAGAGCGATGTGACTGTCAAGCAATTCAAAGCAGACAACCGGAAAAAGACCCGGACGGACACGGCACTGAATAAGCTTTGACAGGTTTGAAGGCGATTTCAGCGTATCAGAATTAAGTGGATATCGGATAAGTTCGTTCGGATCGTAAGGCAACACTAACCGTATCCCAGCAATTTTCCCACTACTATTCCCAGGAGCACCAGGCAAACTATCCATGCCTGAATCACGGGACCGTACTTGGACGGCCGCTCTCTTATTAAGTCTTTGACTGGTTCGGAAATCTTTTCTTCGGGTAATTTTTCCACCATTTTTTGTAAGAGGCTCTCAAAGAGATGAATCGTATTGGTTATCAGCACCGGGCGGTTTTGTCCTCCCTGTAGAATGAGGAAAACCTTTCTCCCGGTTCGCACCATGTCCAGCATTTCGATTTCAGACCAATCCACATGCGCTGATCTAAGGAATTTTTGCACTGTAATTCCATGCCCGCTAACGATTATTTTTCTTGCCAGGATCTCCGCTCCCAGGTAATAAAACGGTGCGAGGAGAGCTAATGACAGGAATCCTCTCTGGGTAGCCCCTTCCAGAATTATAAGAAAGATTCCAAAAAGCATGGACATTATAATAGGCGGGATCATGCGGGGATCTACTCGATAAATATAATTCTGCATTCAATATTCCTTCCAGCGGGTACCTTCACTTGTGACAACGGAAAGCATATGATAACATTGATCGCTTTGATACAGGAGGCATTTGGTTAATGATGCAATCCATACGGGAGGATCTCCCATGATACATAAAAGAATTAAATCTTCAGTGCTGATAATCATAACTGCCGCTATTATTCTAATTGCAGCAATTGGGGTACGGGGCGAAAACAGCGGTAAGTCTCCGGATTACAAAGAATTACAGCTGTTCTACAAGGTCATGAAGATCGTTCAGAAGAATTATGTCAAAGAAGTGGCTGATAAGGAATTACTCCAGGGAGCAATTAACGGAATGCTCCAATCTCTAGATCCGCACTCGTCCTTCCTGACTGAAGATATGTTCAAAGAATTGCAGGTGGAGACAAAAGGTGAATTCGGCGGATTAGGGATCGAAATTACGCTGGAAAATGGCGTGCTGACGATTGTGTCCCCTATCGAGGACACGCCGGCATTCAAGGCCGGACTCAAACCTGGCGACAAGATTATCAAGATAGACGGGGAAACCACCAAAAATATAACGCTGGTTAAGGCCGTCAAGATGATGAGAGGTCCTAAAGGTAGCAAAGTTAATATTACAATTATGCGGGAAGGCTTTAAAAAATTTAAAGACTATAGTCTCACCCGAGATATTATACATGTGCAATCGGTCAAGAAACAGGTGATGGAACCCGGATATGTCTATATCAAAGTGGCTAATTTTCAGGAAAGTACCGATACGGATCTCATGACTGCACTACGGGAAGCCGGTGATGATTCAAGTATCAAGGGAGTCATTTTGGACCTGCGTAATAACCCCGGAGGGCTTCTGGATCAAGCGTTTAAAGTCAGTAACATGTTTATAGATAAAGGCTTGATCGTGTACACCGATGGAAGGGCGAAAGATCAGCGGATGGACTTTAAGGCAACCACAACCGGAAAACATTATAAATTCAAAATGGCCACCCTGATCAATCAGGGAAGCGCCAGCGCATCGGAAATTGTGGCCGGCGCGTTGCAAGATCACGACAGGTCCCTTATTTTAGGAGAGAAATCCTTCGGAAAAGCGTCGGTTCAGACCATCATACCGCTTGATAACGGATCGGGACTGCGATTGACCACCGCTTATTACTACACCCCCAAGGGACGCCACATTCAAAAGACCGGCATACAGCCGGATGTGGATATGAAGGAAGAGATTCAGAAGCAAGAGGAACAAGAAGCGGAAGAAGAAACGAAAAAAAATAAGCCCAAGCCGGTCTATCCTAAACCTGTCGTAGATCTGGAACACGATCAAGTTGCTAAAAAGGCGCTGGATTGGCTAAAGAGCGATGTGACGGTCAAACAATTCAAAATCGATAATCCGAAGAAGAGTGTGCCGGATACTGCACTAAATACGGAATAATTGTTCTTCTGAAGATATTGGTATTTGCGATATGGAGGGCAGGTTTGGAAGCTGCCCCCTATGTTTTTTCAATAAGCCGAACCGCATGCTCTGGTGTAGATCGTTATTTTCTCTCGTCTGCAGAATCCTGATTAAACCCAATCCGTATCAGAGGTACTGCTGCTTTACTGCTTCCAGATACGCCGGAATTCCTCCGGGAAGATCCTTCTCAATTTGACGCTTTGCCTCCAGCAGCCTAAGTTTAACCGCAGGATTCGTCAGTAAGTCATCTAGATATCTTACAAAGCCTCCTCTGCGACCAAGTTGAAAAATTAGCCTATCATCCTCTGACAAATTCAAATAACGATCTATAATTCCCAGAATACGCTCTTTGTCTCCAGGCAAAGTCCCTTCGACGTCTTCCAAGAGGTTTAGGACGTGATCACTGACCAAGGTCGTGGAAATCCCATTGAGATTTTCTACAATGGTGCGGATCTCACGCACCATGGAATCTTCATCCGGCGGACGGAAGGTCCCATTTTGCACCATCTCCATGAGAGGAGTTCGGGGCGTGACATACAATGACCGAAACCTCACGAATCCAGGATTGATGGCATTGATAACGCGAGCGGTTTCTCTGGCGTGCTCTTCTGATAAATTGACGCCGCCAATTCCGGGAATAACATACAGGCAAAGGGATATTCCTGCCGCAACGACATTCTTGCCGCCTTCTATGACCTGATCGGCACGGGCGCCTTTATCTATCAATTTCAAAACATTATCAGAGCCGGATTCCATGCCGACGTGAAGTCTGGCTAATCCGGCTTCCTTGAGCTGAATGTATTGTTCAACACTTTTACTCTTAAGTGTCGCTGCGCGCGCGTAAGAAGTGATTCGCTGAACGTGAGGAAAGTTTTCCTTAATATGATTCAAAACAGCGATTAGTGTTTCCGTGGACAGCAAGAGAGAATTGGCATCCTGGAGGAACACGGAGTCGCCTCCGGAAGCTATCCACAAAGCTACTGAACGAAATGAATCCGGCAGGCTTGGATTTTGCACAATTGTGGTCAGAACCCGTCGGGTCAGCTGACCTCCATCACCCGCTCGCCAGGACATTTGCTTGATTTCTTCACTCACCGCACGGGCGGCATCGATGTCTGCTTTGATTTCGTCTAGAGTGCGGCGAGAAAACTTCTTGCCTTTATAGGTACGGCAGAATGCACATTTATTCCATGGGCAGTTCCTTGTAACCCTTATCAGCAGGCTTCCGGCCTCGCTGGGTGGCCGTATCGGCCCTTGTTCAAAACTATAAGCCTTGTCAGTCATTCCTGTTCCACCTCGATCTCAATTATCCACATATCATTCTTCCTTTTTTAGGATTTTGCACATTGAGAGATTCATGTTAAGCTATAATTATTCACTGGTAAATCTTACTACAAGGACTCTCGAAACACGAGGGGATATCTTTTGAGCCCACATTTGCGGAGAAAAACCGCATCTCGTTCATTTTCGTCAATATTATTTCTACTCCTTACTGTTGTCTCGACCGCGGATCTCAACGCGCAGATGCCTCCTGCGGTAAAGATAGTGGCTCCCGATAAACTTTCGGTAAAGATCCATAGCCAGCCTTCCCCAACTTCCGAGATCTTAGGAATCGCTCTCGACGGCGACGTTTTCGAAGTAATGAGCACAAGGGGCAATTTCGTTGAAATCAAAATGCCCGATAAGACAGTGTCTGGTTTTGTAGCTCAAGATAATACTGTTCCATGGAGCGCTCCTTCCGAGTCTCAGAGATTCCCTAAAATTCTGTTTGTGGTTATTCCGGTGCTGTTATTGAGCGCGATCGGGGTCGGATTATACTTTATCAGGAGTAGAAAAAAACAAGAGGCTGTAAGGGAGGCGGTGAGCATACCGGCGACGATTAAGCGGGCCGAAGAACTGTATCGAGCTGGTGAGTTTACCGATGCGATCAAAGAATTCAACCGGTATCTCGATATGCATGGTGGTGATATTCGTAACCCCGATGTTTACCGTCGATTAGCAGTTTGTTACCAAAGAACTGATGAAATACAGGAGGCTGTTAGAAACTGGGAAAAAATGCGGGAGATTGCCGGGCTGAAACGCGCTGAAGATTATATGCTCGGTGTAGACCTGATGAGCGCATTTGGTAGGGAGGCCGGAGCTGCAGAAATATACGAGGAGTTTCTGGAAACCGGGCCGAAGGAGGAAACAACAGTACAAATTCACGAAAAATTATTTCATATATATCTTAGACTGGATGATCCGAAGAAATTGCTCGACCATGCCATTCGCCTCCTGGAACTACGGCCTATGGACACAAAAATTCTCACTGACACTGTGCATTATCTCATTAATGAAGGCCACACGGATCTTGCCGCAGAATCCGACAATAAAGTGATTGTCAAGGCTATTTGCAAGGAACTCCTGGATGACAAAATTACCAATCCGGAAGCAGGTCGGATTTATTTGAAAAGCCTGGAGTACGATCGCACGGATCTACGAATCCACAGGATGCTTGCAGATATGTACAGTCAAGGAGGCGATTTCCGAAGGGCGGTGAGTGAGCTGACTATACTGCATCAGCTCGACAAAGAACAACCTGAGACCTACATTGAAGATGCCGCGCGATTGTACGTGGACAATGACCGTGTCTCAGACGCCCTGGCTGAAGGCAATCCGCTGATCATCAAGAAAGTCGCTCAAATATTCCTTTCCAAATCACAAGTTCATCCGGATGCGGTGGCAACATACGAAAGAGTTCTCGAATTTCAACCAAGAGCCGTCGGAATTAATAAAATGCTTGCCACTGTGTACCTCACTCGCGGGGAACTGGACAAGTATATGGCGAGATTGCGCATCCTACACGAAATTGATGGCGAAAATCATGACTATCTGAATGATCTGGCGATCTGCATTATTGACATTGGGCTGGTAGAGAGGACCATGAACGAAGGTAACAGAGAGCTAAACGCCAGTATTCTCAAACATCTTATCAAATCCGGCGCCCACGATGATAAGACGATAGCTCTCTTAGAAAAACTCATCAATTATGAACCAGAGAATGTGATTTTACTCACTGCATTAATTAGAGCTTATGAAAACCGAAGCAACTACCGAAAAAGCTTTGAATATCTTCTGCATCTAATAATGATTAGTCCTGAAAACAAGCAACTTGTGGAAAAAGCCCGATCGCTGGATACTCAGCACCGGTTATTGGAACCCCTGTTGAAGCAAGGACAAAATAAATTGCTGGCTTCAACGGCCCTCGCGCTTATGCAGAGCGAGATGACGGACACTTTTTCCATAAGAATAATGGAAGCAGTAAAGACTCAAGACCCCAAAATAAATGAATATTTGATGAATTTGAATAAATCGAAAAAAGGGCCCACTCCGGAACGGAAAAACGGGGTGTCAGCCGTGCCCCAACAGGCCGGATCTGAAAAAGCTGTCGAAAAACCAAAGTCGCGATTGCCTGTGCAAAAAGATAGGACTCAGCGCACGGAAAAGCCTAAAACCCATCCAGAAGAACACAAACCGGAACAGAAATTTGGTCCTTCAGAAAAAAATCAACCGCAACCGCCAGCAGATGTTGCCTCAGTAGTCCCGCCGCCCCATGATCCTCCTGAACCTGCACAGACGATACAACTGGTAGATAGTGGTAGAACATCATCGGACGCTGTAACCACCTTTGTTTCCGGACACGCCAAGGGACGTAAGGTCACTACTTATAATCCCAATGAACTGTTTCGGCCTTCAACCGGGGGATTGGCTTACAAAGACACCGCTGAGTTAGTTGTGGACGGCTGGGGGAGCCTGAATATCGGAGTTGAGGCAACGACGGGCCGCAATGTTTTGATGAGGATAATCAGTAAAGATTTACTTGAGCCTGATGCTATGAAGGATTTTCTAATCGGCATACGTGACATTGGTTTCAATCTTGTCCATGATAATATTTTGAGATTGGAAGACCTGGTTTCAGGCAGAGGTGGAACTCCGGCTTTAATATACCCGTATTTCCCGGTTACTCTTGAAAATGTCGGGCAGTCCGCAAAAAGACCTGAATTGCAGAATTTCATCGTCCTGATGGGCAAGATTATTGATGCCGTAGCTTTTGCCCATCAATACAGAGGATTGGACGGAAAACTTCGGAGGACCTTTCATCTACATCTCCAGCCTTCCAGCGTACTACTTAGCGAGAATCTCAAAGACTGCCGTATATGCGGATTTGGGTATTCTCAGGTCTTCAGAAATATCAGCGGCGCTCGCCAGCCCAGATGGCAGGAACCTGGGATGAACCCGGCCACCATGCCGCCCGAATTCTTTAGTTCTCAGCCGGGTATCATCCGTGAAAAAGCCGCGGAAATATATTCTCTAGGAATTTTAATGTATTTTGCCGTGACCGGAGAATATCCGTTTATAGGTCCCACTCTACTGGACTATAAACTTCAGCACAGAACAGTTCACGCCACACCGCCGAAACTGGTAAATCCGATAACCCCAAACTGGCTGGAATTCATTATTATGAAATGTATTGAAAAGGATCCGGACAAAAGATGGGGAAATGTTTCGGAAATTCAAAAAGTATTTCGTGAGGGCATGAGCACGACCAATTAAGTCCCAATCGCTGTGCAGACCAGCTTTTAGACCGCAATAGCCTGTTTGTAAGCTTCTTCTTCGTTGTATTGATTCTCATCTGTCGGAAGACTGGCAATATAACGGTTTAGGACCTTGCATCGTTCACATGGGTTATAACACGACTCGTATCGGGTTACCTTTCCTCGGGCTCTGGATGACATGTGAATCTTCAAATCTTTTATATCATTGTACATTCTCAAGCAATGACGAATGCTCCACCTGCCTTTGAACACTCTGCACGTCACTGCATATTCATCCAGCCACAACTTTTGATCGGATGCCATGGCTGCCTCCTCCCCTCCGTCTGAAACTAAATCGGAGGGTTACATTCCGATGACTTTAACAATTAATTTTCCCACATCCCTTTTGCATCGTACACGACACTCTTTGGGACAAAATGTTCCTACACGAAAAAATACCTTGAAACTGCCGCGGAAACACGTGTAATTAGGCATTGACCGGCTTGAAGATCAGTGTTATCTTTTAGCGTTGCCGGAGGTATGGATTAAGACAGTGTTTAGAGGTTACAACCAGATAGGCAGATTTCTACGTTCCCGTTCGGAACACGCAGTCAGAACAGGTATTATGTCTGTCCTGGCATTCGGGATTATTGCCACAGGGTTATACCTATATTTTGTTCCCGGCGCCTCGGCAAATATTCCATTTTCCAGTCCTCTTGGGACATCTGATCTTGACTCGGCCGATGATGGTTGTCTCGTTGCTGCCCCCGGCGAAACACTCTCTAAAACAGAGCTTCAATCCGGCCCCTGTTCGCAGGAAATGGTGGATCTTACCGGCGAGGGCGATACTTTGTATTCGCTTTTAAATGCAAATCTCCTTGATGAGGTCGCGTCAAGAAAAATCGCCGTTAGTCTAGCTGCAGAAATTCAGAAGAATATCAACAAATCCTTTGACGCAAATACGCCACTTGAACCGGGTAGAAGCTACGGAGTGAGTCTAGACCAGAACGGGAATTTCCTAAAGACAACAGTGGAACTGAATCCCGCTGACGTCTTTCATGCCGCGGTGGAGGGCAGCGAGATCAAATGTTGGAAAGAGGATGTCGTCCTGGACTATAAGATCGAAACCGTCTCTTTTCGATTAGACGGAACATTGGAAAAATCTTTGATGAAAATCGGCCAGGGGGCGGAACTGGCCCGGAAGCTTTTCGACGTTTTTCGTTGGGATATTGATTTCCAGGCTGAATGTGTACGAGGCGACACTTGCAAAATTCTTTTCGAAAGACGCTATGCTGATGATCGTCCGTCAGGGTACGGTCGGATATTGGCAGCTTTATATGATGGAAAAAAGACAGGAAAGAAGGTAGCCGTACTTTTCAGCAACCAGTACTATGACTCAAAAGCAACAGAACTAAAGAAAAACTTCTTGAGATCTCCATTGAGCGGAGTCATTAGAATCACCTCCCGATTTGGTATGCGTTTTCACCCGATCTACAGACGATGGCGTCACCATGACGGAACCGATTATGGTGCTGCCAAAGGGACTCCCGCTTTTTCCATAGCCAAAGGCGTGGTGACATTCGCTGGGTGGCAAGGTAATTACGGGAATCTTGTCTGCATCAAGCACGATAATGGTTATGAGAGCAAGTACGGACACTTGCACCGTATTTTCGTTAAGAAGAACGACCGAATAAAACAGCATGACAGGTTAGGATTGGTAGGTCAGACTGGCGACGCCACAGCCCCTCACCTGCATTTTGAGCTTCTTGTGAGAGGCAAGAATATTAATCCACTCGGCGTTAAATATGTTAATACCCCGGGTCTGGTTCCGGAGGCGCTGAGGTCACGTTTTGCCTCTTTATGTGAAGAACGGCTGGGGCCCTTGGAACAAGCTGTCATTCTAATAAAAACTGCTGATCGCGGAAGCGCCACCGTTACCCGCTGATTCTCTCTTCTGCCGTTCACATCGCCTAGTTAATCTTAAGAATAGTCCAGTACTGTTTGAATTCTTGACTGATTCTTACATAAGCGCTATTATTGCTGTCGAATTGTATCAATAATTGTGCTCTTTGGAGAATGATTCAATGAAGAAGCTGATATTCCTACTCATAATATTATTGCCGCTTGCAGTCGCTGCGCCAGGTCATTGTTTTTTTGATTGGCTTTTTTCAGGCGGCGCTTCCAGAGATG
>JBKQRG010000052.1:0-34185 GCA_052144015.1 Desulfomonilaceae bacterium | reverse complement strand
ACCGGAACCCCCGAAATACATGAATGGCACCCCTTATGCACGCGGAAGTTGGGCTAATGATCAATTTGGAATACAACTCGCCCATTATATTATCTGAAATTCGAGTAGGCATTACTGTGTTGAGCATCTTTTGTACCAGGGACAATCTATTATCCGGCTTGCCGTCTATATTACCGATGACAAATTCGCCGCTTGACGTGACTTCGAGTTCTCCTGGACCATGCATTGTGGCTCCCCAGCCTACAACGCATCCGATCACACGATCTCGGCCCGCCACTTCCGCTAAAGCCTCTTCGCAAATCCCGTTTTGTAACGATACGAGAATAGAATCATCTCTGATAAAAGGGACCAATGCTCTCGCCGCGTCAATGCATTCAGTAGCTTTGGTTGCAAGAAACACCACGTCTTGTGGGCCTTCCAGGTCCTTTATATTTTCCAAACTCTTCAGTTTAACCCAATTCTCGCTTTTCAGGCCGAACACGTGCACACCAGGGTCAGTACATCGATCCGCAATTTCTTTGTGCTTGCAGACCAATTTGACATCCCACCCTGCTTTTTTTAGAAAGGCAGCGGTCACTCCGCCTATTGCGCCCGCACCGACTACGACTACACTAGGGTTGTCTTTATTCATCTTGCTACCTCCGGAAGGTCTCACATTCAATATCGCTCCCGCCAATAGCTGAAGTCAACCTTTAAGGGGACCGACATTTTGCCGATCCTTGGACAGTGGCCACCTTGGCCAAAGCGGCAAGATACCGGTTCCATCGTTTAATCACAGTTCTAATGGAATTAATTGGCGATTCCATCTATGCTTGGGTCGATGACTCGGCTGATTGAGTCAACCATCTACTAGTCGGCGACCCGTCTCTGGGTAATGAATCATGATAAGTATTGAACAGATCGGTTTGGTTCGTAAATTCAGTATAGCCCGCACTGTTTTCGGCAGAAACTTGTACTTCACGGCCGCGTATTTTGTTGACGGGCTGATGATAGATACGGGCTGTGCACATACTGTTCGGGAATTTACCGAGGCGCTCGACGGCTCACACGTCCATTTGATCGCAAACACTCATAGCCATGAAGATCATGTAGGAGCGAATGCAGCTTTACAAAACTCTCTTAAAATCAAGATCTTGGCTCATCCGAAAGCCCTTCCCTTTCTTTCCAATCCTAGGCTTAGACAATTGCATCCATATCAGCGAGTAGTATGGGGATATCCTACCGGATCCAGGGGACAGGCTCTCGGAAACGAATTTGAAACAGTGCATTTCCGATTTGAAGTGATTCACACACCCGGGCACAGCCCTGATCATGTCTGCTTCTACGAATCCAATCAAGGTTGGCTGTTTGCCGGGGATGCATATATCGGGGGCCGCGATAAGGCATTGCGCCGTGACTACAATGTGTGGCAAATCTTGGATTCTCTCAAAAAACTGGCTCGACTTGATACTCAGTTCATATTTCCCGGAAGTGGAACCGTACGAGAGAACCCAAAAGAGGCGCTGCAAACCAAGATCGACTACTTGGAGGAAACGGCTGAGCGGGTTCTGGAACTACACGCCAGTGGACTGAACTATCGTCGCATAAGCCGGCAGATCTTCGGCCCGGAAATGCCGATCGCTTATCTCACGCTAGGGCATTTTTGCGGTCAAAATTTGGTCAGATCCTGTATTGAGGACAAACAGCTGTCTTGACAGGCTGTACATTCCAAATGCCAAATCGGGTACTTTGGGGTACTCAATATTTCGCTATACAATCACGTAAAATTCTGACACAATTGCCCCTGTCAAATCTTTAATCACTGCTTCTGCCATTCAGCTAGCCCTACCCTTCACCGTATGCCATGTCTACGCGGGGATGTAACCAATGGATTCCGAGGCCAATAACGGAGAACAGCTTGTAAATGAATTGAAGGAACTGCGCTCCATAATTACCGAGCTTGAAGCAAAGCTGCAGGCCTTGGATGAGACGCATAAAGCTTTGCGTAACCGTGAAAAATGCTATCGTCAAATAGTCGACAACGCTAATGATATTATTTACATGACAGATGCTGAAGGCTGCTTCCTGATTTTTAATGACGCAGGATTGCGAACGACAGGTTATTCCCGCGATGAAATTACCCGTATGCACTATCTGGATTTGATTCAGCCGGAATACAAGAAAGAAGTGGAGAGGTTTTACGGTATCCAATATGTGAAAAGGATTCCGGATACTTATTACGAGCTGCCGATTATAACAAAGCAAGGGAACACCGTCTGGATAGGACAGCACATACAGCTAGTTACCGAAGGTGACAGCACGACAGGATTCCAAGCGATTTGTCGGGATATAACCGCTCGCCGGAAAGCGGAGGAAGCGCTTATAGAAAGCGAAGAGAAATACAGGCTTTTAATAGATTCTCTTCCTCATGCGGTGATAATTTTGCAGGACCGCAAGCTTGTCTTTATAAATTCTGCAGGCATTCGGATGTTCCGGTGGAATTCGGTAGAAGAAGCTCTAGGAACCGAAGATGTGGCCCTTGCTTCCCGGAAGGAGAGAGACCGCATTTCTCAATATGTGACACAGCGTCTTGCCGGCAACTCGGATATTCCTGGACAATATTTGACCACGCTTCGGAGAATGGATGGAGAAGAATTTCCCGCGCAAATATTTGTAACCCTGCTGGATTATAAAGGTCGCCGAGCCGAGCAAGTCGTGATTCTTGATACCACTGAACAGCAACAGGCCGAACGGGCTCTAGTAGAAAGCGAGCTTAATTATCGCACACTTTTCCAGGAATCTAGGGATGCGGTCGTGATCACCAGCCGAGAAGGCAGAGTGATTGATGCGAATCATGCATTCATTGAATTGTTCGGTTTCAATGAAGAAGAAATCAGAAATATGGACATTCTCAGAATTTATCCTGACCCGGACATGCGGAGACAGTTCAAACAGGACATCGAAAAAACCGGATCATTGAAAGATTATGAGGTAAAACGCCGCCGCAAAGACGGAACCGAAATGGATTGCCTCCTTAGCTCGACTGTTCGGCACGACGACCAAGGCAACATTATAGGATATCAAGGCATAATCAGTGACATAACCGATCGGAAACGGCTCGAAAAACAACTTCTTCATGCGCAAAAAATGGAAGCGGTCGGGACCCTGGCCGGAGGCATAGCGCATGATTTTAATAACCTGCTTCAGGTAACTATGGGGTACTCGGAATTGCTCCTTTCGGAGAAAAAACAAACAGATCCCGAGTATCAAGATCTCCGGAAAATACTTGCGGCGGCTCAAACCGGGGCGGATCTCGTTCAGAGATTGCTTGCTTTCAGCCGCAAGACGGAAATCAAACAACGGCCAATCAGCCTCAATCATCAAATTGAGAAAGCCAAAAAGATATTAACCCGAACAATACCTAGAATGATAGAGATTGAATTGCGCCTTTCGGATTCAGTATCACCCATAAATGCCGATCCCGCCCAAATAGAGCAAGTTATAATGAATTTGGCGCTAAATGCTCGTGATGCTATGTCGGAAGGAGGCAGACTGACTATCCGCACCGAAAATACCACCTTTGCCAATCAATGTTGCAATACCCATCCAAGCGTCGAGCCGGGCGGCCACGTGCTGTTGACCATCTCCGATACCGGCTCCGGGATGGATAAAGAAACGCTGGAGAATATTTTCGATCCCTTTTTTACTACAAAAGCGGTGGGGAGAGGGACTGGGCTGGGACTTGCAGTTGTTCATGGGATTGTTCAACAACATGGCGGAGACATTAGTTGCGAGAGCGAGCCTGGTAAAGGCACTACTTTCAGGATTTGTTTTCCCGCTTTGGAAGAGAAAGTATATGCTTCCGAAACGTCTCGTGCCCCGATCAAGCTCCCTCGCGGGACAGAAACCATTCTGCTTGTGGATGATGAAAATTACGTCAGAGATCTGGGGGAGCGGATCCTCAGACGGTGGGGTTATAACGTGCTCCTCGCAAGAAACGGGAAAGAAGCGCTGGAAATATACCTAAAAGAAAAAGACAACATCTCACTCGTAATACTGGACCTGATAATGCCGGAAATGGGCGGCAAACAGTGCATGAAGGAACTCTTTGAGATTAACCCGACAGTAAAAATTCTCGTAGCAAGCGGCTATGAATCCGGCGGCGGTCCGCCGGATGCTCGTCACGCAGGTGCCGCGGGATTCGTCGGTAAACCTTTTAATGTTAGTCAGATCCTTCAGGATGTCCGAAAAATCATCGATTCATAATTCAGTGGCTGTTCAGATATTCGATCATAGCTTTGGCAGCTCTGCGGCCGGCCCCCATAGCGGAAATCACGGTAGCGGCTCCTGACACCACATCTCCACCAGCCCAAATTCTATCCAACGTTGTCTTACCTGTCGCCTCATCAGCTACTATGGTTCCTTTTTTTGTTATCTGCAAGCCCGGGGTGTTGTCGGATATCAATGGATTGGGGCTGTTGCCGATGGCCACTATGATGGCATCGACCGGCATAATAAACTCGGAATTCTCTATCGGCACAGGGGTCCTGCGCCCGGAAGCGTCCGGCTCTCCCAATTCCATCTTGAGACATTCGATTTCTTTGACCCAACCCTTGCCATTGCCAACACACCTTATAGGCAGGGTCAACAAATTGAATATCACGCCCTCTTCCTCTGCGTTTTCAACTTCCTCTTCCCGAGCGGGCAATTCGTGCCTCGACCGCCTGTATACTATCCTGGATTCGGCCCCCAATCTAAGAGCAGTTCTCGCACAGTCCATAGCCACATTGCCGCCGCCCACAACTATCACTTTATTGTGCTCTTTAATCGGCGTGCGGAAATCTGGAAAGAGAAATCCCTTCATCAGGTTCATTCTGGTCAGATATTCATTGGCGGAATATATTCCATTCAGGTTTTCGCCCGGGATATTCATAAACCACGGCAAACCTGCGCCGGTTCCAACAAATACTGCGTCAAATTCATCCAGAATGCTTTCCATGGTTCGCGTTTTACCGACCACGAAATCGGTAATTATTTCTACACCAAGACGCTTGAGATACTCCACTTCCCGGTTCACGACAACCTTGGGGAGCCTGAATTCAGGAATGCCGTATACAAGGACTCCACCCATTTTGTGCAAAGCCTCAAAAATGGTTACCTGGTGCCCCTGTGTCACGAGATCGCCGGCTACCGTGAGGCCGGCCGGACCACCGCCAATCACCGCAACCTTCTTGCCGCTCAATCGCGGGATTTCAGGCACTTCCGTACTATCTTGAGCAGCCTCCCAGTCGGCAATGAATCGTTCCAGGCGTCCAATGGCAATCGGCGCTCCTCTCCCGTTGAGGAGACAACCGCCTTCACACTGCTCCTCTTGTGGGCAGACTCGTCCGGAAACAGCGGGGAGCAAGTTTTTTCTCTTAATAATCTTAATTGCGGCAGCGAAATCCCCCTCCGCGACGCTTTTAATAAAAGTCGGGATTTCTACTTCCACCGGGCACTTTGACACACATTTTGGCTTCTTGCAGTTTAGGCAGCGTTTAGCTTCCCCAAGAGCCATTTCCAGCTCATATCCCAGCGCCACCTCGGTGAAATTATGCCGACGCACCTCCGGGGCTTGTCTCGGCATGTCACGCCTATTTAAATCCAGCTTTTTCTTTTCCTTTACCGGCTCGGACATAACTATTCCTGTATCGAGGCAGCATGTTCTTCACATCTGCTCGTCTTCAAGGGAATGCCTTCTTCCCTAATGTACGTCTTGCGACGTTGCAGCAGCTCAGCCCAGTCGACCAGATGCCCGTCGAAATCCGGACCGTGCACACACGCAAAGCGCGTGGTAGAGCCAACGGTCACTCGACAGACACCACACATACCGGTCCCGTCAATCATAATTGGATTCAAGTTGACGACGGTTGGTATGCTTAATGGACGGCTCACCTCTGATCCGCGTTTCAGAAGGAAAGTGCAGCCATTAATGAACATCCTATCGATGGGACCCAGGGATGAGAGAATCACGTTCAATCTTCCCACGTGCCCACGATATCCTTTTGTTCCGTCCCTGGTGATATGGATAATCTGATCGGAAACTTCCCTGAGCTTATCTTCCCAGTAAAAAAGATAGGAACTCCTCGCCTCTATTGTAGTGATGACTTTGTTTCCTTTTTGTTTCAAAGCTCGAGCAACCGGAAAGATACTTCCGATCCCGTAACATCCGCCGACACACATCACTGTGCCGAATTTCTCAATCTCAGTAGGCTTGCCGAGGGGGCCAACAATTGTAGGAATACTCATCCCACTTTCCAGAGCGGCCAGAGTCCCGGTAGTATCGCCCACTTCCATAAAAATGAGAGTCACTGTTCCGTCATCGGCGTTCCAATCGGATACTGACAACGGTATTCTTTCTCCCTCTTCGCTCGCTCTCACGATCACGAATTGCCCCGGTTGAACCGCCTTTGCCACTGCAGGCGCCTCCAGGGTGAGGAGATGAAGATTCGGAACAATCATCCGTTTATCGAGTATTTTAAACATCTTTTTTTCTTATCCTGACTGGGCATGGGGCCGGCCTGACAATTTCCCCTTCGTTTAGTCTAACATGCAAAATGCCCTGGGGCTGATGCTTCATGACTTGAATCGCCCACGACTTTTCGAACTCAGCAGCGGTAACCACCAGTTCATCTCCATCGACCACTCCAAGTTTCTCGGCATCTTCGGGGCTTACAGCCAATCTGTTGTCAGGCAAAAGATCCTTGAGTCCCTTAGCCCATAATGAAATCGGAAATCCGCGATAGCTATGTTCATTAATTGAAATATCGAGGTAAAAAGGTCTATCCGAATCTGTATCGGAACCGGAAAAATCGTTTGAGGTTTTTACTAGTTCACCTTCAATTTTGATCGGAAGAACCTTCCGGTCCGGACCGTCAGGAATTTCAAAACCCTGTACAACTCGGGAAATCTCACTATCAATCTCCTCGACACTAGTGAAATCAAATCCCGCTTTGCCCATTTTCTTAGCTATCAAACAGAGAAGCTCCCAATCGGGCATTGCTTCGCCGGGAGAGTTCACCGCTTTTCTGACGAGCTGAATCCGGCCTTCTCCATTGATAAAGGTTCCGTCCACTTCAGTAAAAGTGGCGGAAGGTAGGACAAGATCAGGCGCAAGGATTGAATCAGCAGGATAACTATTCTGATAAATCAGAAAATCACTCCGAGGGGTTTGTTTGCGGGGAATTGCCCCGATGAGATACAGTACTTTCAGATCCGATGCTGTCGCGAGGCTATCGGCATTCCATCGGGATTTAGACTCTGGAATGTCCAGACCCCATAGAGCTTTCAGATTGCGGACTTTGTCCGAATCCGCTGATGATAATCCGCCGGGCAGCAGCTCGGGATATGCTCCCATCAAAATGGAACCGACCAGATTATTCTGGGCAGGCAGCGGAAGAATCCCGGCGCCTATATTCTTGGCCAATTTTCGAATCGCTTCAAAAATTTGACCAGCTTGCGAATTATTCACGAAATCCGAACCTACGAGAATTACCGGAGATGCGGCTTGTTTGAGCATTTCAGCTACAGTGCGAAGCTCCTCCGGATCCTGGCCATCTTCTTTTAATTCAACTTTCGCCTGGGTGGATGAAGTGAGGTCTACGAGTGAATTCAGGAGATCAGCTTCAGCGCCAAATTTCGGCTTCAACCATTTATCGGCAATTACATCCAGGTTGTGGTGGCGGGAGTTGATACTCACCAGTTTTGCGCCCTCTTTCAGCGCCCGTCGCACCTCGACTCCCACAGTGGATCTCCCGAATTGAGTATCGAGCCCTACACAAACCACCGCTGAGGCGTTTTGCACCTCGGTTAAGGGCACAGCCATTTCAAAGAGTTTTAAATATGCTTCAAGACCGGGACCATAAAATGTCCTTGACGAAGTATCGATAGCGTGTGAGCCCATAACCGTTCTGGTAAATTTCTGTGCGATGTATAGATCTTCGTTAGTAGCGTCGGCTGACACGAGCATCGCGAAATTCTCAGGCGGACACTGGGAGAGTTTTTCGGCAGCAACGGCCACCGCTTCTTCTACCGAGATGAATAGTTTCCCTACATCCGCCATGCGGTAAGGCCGTCGGAGTCGCTCGTGATTCGTCACCAATTCCGGTATGCAAAATCTACCTTTCACACAGAGTTGGCGACCACGCCCTTGATTGCTGTTAGCAGGCAAGCCGCCTATAACTTCGCCATTTTTTGCCAAGATATTTATCTGGCAACCTACACCGCAAAGACCGCAGGTCGTCGCCTGTTCATGGTCGGGTTTTCCATCCCATTTCCTGATTTTTTCCGATAAAGCGCCAGAGGGACAGACGGAGACACAGGCTCCGCAAAATTCGCATCCTGCCTCCAGGTGAGTACGATCGAACGCGGGCCCGACCAATGTCGCCCGTCCACGCTGCTTAAAGGCAAGCAGATTGACTCCTCGAACTTCCTGGCAGGCTCTGACGCACCTGCCGCATAGGACGCAAAGATTGTAATCTCGATCGTAGAAAGGATCTTCTTTCTCCACTCGCAGGTTGCGATAATGAATAGGAGAATTAATTTCCGTAACGCCCACTTTCTCCACAATATCCTGCAGTTCGCATTGGCCGTCGTTGGGACAGTAGCGACATCCTGTTGTCACACCGGATTTCCGGATGGTGCTCGAATAGTCTTTGCACTCATCTTTTTCATCGCAAACCAGACAACTTGATGGATGCTCGCTGAGCAGCAACTGCAGTACCTCAATTCTTTGAGACCTAATTGCCGCAGTGCGAGTTCTTATAATCATTCCTTTATCAGCAGGAGTTGTACAAGCGGTTGCGAAACCTCTTTTCCCCTCGACCTCGACGATACATAACCGGCAACCGCCAAACGGGGAGAGATCTTTGTGGGCGCATAGAGTCGGGATATAAACATTATTCTGCTGCGCAACCTGGAGGATGGTAAGCCCTTTTTCTACCAAAAGAGCCTTCCCGTCCATATTTATCGCAACAGTTTCAGGCTGTTCAGGCATTTGCAACCTTCCCTCTCGAATGAGCATGGACAGGCTCTCCGATTATTGCTCCGAAACGACAGCCCTCATAGCATGCTCGGCACTTCACACATTTGGTGACATCGAGGCTGTGGACCTCCTTTTTGGCACCCGTGATGGCGCCCGTAGGACACCCTATTGCACACCGTCCGCACCCGGTACACTTTTCCGGAATGATTCGAAACTGGACGAGCGATCTACACACAGAGGCAGGACACATTTTTTGTGAAATATGGGCCTCATATTCATGACGAAAATAACGCAGAGTCGTCACTACAGGATTTGGAGCCGTTTGCCCCAGCCCGCAAAGCGCCTCCGCCTTGACCGTCCTGGCCAGTTGCTCTAAACGGTCAATATCACCGTCTCGGCCCTCACCTTCTGTGATACGGGTCAGGATATCAACCATTTGCATAGTGCCGATGCGACAAGGGACACATTTTCCGCAGGATTCCTCTTGGATAAAATTCAAGAAATATCGGGCTAGCTCCACCATGCAGGTATCTTCATCCATTACGATCATCCCGCCCGATCCCATAATTGAACCGGCCCTTGCCAAGCTTTCATAATCGATGGGTAAATCCAGCATGGTTTCGGGAATGCATCCTCCGGACGGGCCACCGGTCTGAACGGCTTTGAATTTCTTTCCACCTTTGATCCCGCCGCCGATATCAAAAATGATTCGCCTCAGAGTAGTTCCCATAGGAACTTCAACCAGTCCGGTGTTGTTGATCTTGCCTACAAGCGAGAAGATTTTGGTACCCTTGCTGGTTTCAGTGCCGATACTTGAATACCATTCAGCGCCCTTGGCAATGATGTGCGCAACATTGGCCCAGGTTTCCACATTGTTGATCGACGTGGGCTTGCCCCATAAGCCGGAGTGTACCGGGAACGGCGGTCTTGCTTTGGGAAAAGCTCGTCTACCCTCGATGGATGCCATGAGGGATGTTTCCTCACCACAGACAAAAGCGCCTGCTCCTTGAAACACATTAATGTCAAATCCGAAATCTGTGCCAAAAATGGATTCACCAAGCAACCCATGATCCTTTGCCTGCTGCAAGGCGATCTTCACATTCTGCACAGCAATAGGATACTCGCTTCGGACATAAACATATCCTTCTGATGCGCCGATCGCGTATGCTCCTATAAGCATGCCTTCTATAACGCTGTGAGGATTACCTTCCAGGACACTCCGATCCATATATGCGCCCGGGTCTCCTTCGTCAGCGTTGCACACAATATATTTCTTGTCGGCAGGAAAATTACGACATCCCTCCCATTTGACTCCGGTGGGGAACCCCGCGCCTCCCCTGCCGCGCAGGCCCGAAGCTTTGATTTCCGCGATCACCTGCTCCGGCGTCATTTCTCGCAATACTTTTGCAAGAGATTGGTAACCGTCCAGCGCAATATAGTCCCTGATGTCTGTTGGATCGAGCAGCCCGTTATTTGCAAAAATGATACGTTGCTGCTGCTGGTAAAATGGTATCTCTTGTTCACGGACAATTCCGTATTTCAACTTGGGGACGCTGAACAACAAGCGTTCAACAATCTTTTTGTTAACCACAGTTTGAGTGACGATCTCTTCAACGTCCTTGGGTTGGAGTCGCTGATAAAAAATACCTTCCGGATGTATCACAGCGAGAGGTCCTCGTTCGCAGAACCCATGGCATCCGGTCCTGCGTAGGTCAACCGATTCTTTCAGTCCCTGTTTTTCGAGTTCCTCTTGGAACGTCCGGGCGACCTCTTGACATCCTTGAGCATGGCAACCTGTTCCACCGCAGACTGATATACAGGGTTTATCTCCTGACCTGGAGGCCAAGACCTCTGCTCTGATCTCATCCAGTTTATGGAAGCTTCTATTGCTGTTCATTTCCAGCGCAGCCTTCCTCTAAATGTTCCGACTTGACTTTTTCAATAAGTTGCTCGACCGCCTTAACCTTCAGTTGCCCATGATAATCTCCGTCCAGCACGGCAATTGGGCCAAGTGCGCAAGCCCCGAGACAATTTACCGTTTCCAGAGTAAACAATTTATCCGGCGTTGTTTGTCCGGGTTCAATTCCTAACCTTCTCTTGAATTCATCCAGGATGTTACGTGAGCCTCGGACGTGGCAGGCGGTGCCCATACAGACTTTTGCAGAGCACTTTCCCATCTCGACAAATTTGAAGTGCTTGTAAAAAGAGGCGACGCCGAAGATCTCATTCTCCGAAATCTTTAGAAACTTTGAGATATCCTCGACAGCTTTTTCCGATATGTACCCGAGTTCATCTTGAACCCGTTGCAGAATCGGAAGCAAGTTTCGTTTGTTATTACTGAATTGTAACAATATAACAGTGCAATCTCTTTTCGCCATCTCAGTTCCTGCCATTATCAATATGATTAGCTAAAATGCGTTCCATGATCCAAAAAAAGCAAAAGCAGGTGACCCCCGTATAGCATTTGCCCAGGGTTCATCCTGCCCTGGCTGCTCCGTTCGTTTGGCAAGCAGCGTTTCGACCTTTTTATACCACCAACTAAATTCTGCCGGAGGGAGCTTCACAAGTCAAGCGAAAAACAATCTGTTCAGCACCGTAATCAACCTTTTTTGCTTGCCGAGCATGCATATATCCGTAACCTCACTATTTATTAAACATTATCCTTTTACCGCACAAATGAACCGGGTCTGCGATTTCATTAGAATGAATACTTGTTCATTGGATTCTGATTAGCTTGCCGCATCTGTAAAAACTCCAGTTCCTGTTGCAATCTGAGTTAAGTTTGATTCAATGCACACTGCGGCCGAGGTTATGTCCTTGGTTTGAGCACGTCATCCAATGAATTATGAATAGGGAAGAGACTAGTGAAGCCGGAAACCTCAAAAACCTTTTTCACAACCCCATGTAAACCGCAACAGCAGAGTTGTCCACCGGTTGCCGCGGTACTTTTCCCGGCAACCAATATGGAACGCAGTCCGGCGCTGCTTATGTACTCCAGCTTGCTAAGATCTATGACAAATCGTATTTCGCCCTCTGCGATCCGGTCCTGAACTTTGCTCTCAAAATCCGGCGCTGATATTGTGTCCAGTCTTCCTTCCACAGTTACGATGGTCCAGTCATCTCTTGTGGCAAAATTGATGTCCATTTCACCCTCCAAATCTGCTGCTCATGCCTGGCGCTATTGGGCAATCTAGTCAGTTTTCCGATTGAGCGCGCCTCCAATCCTGCTTGATCATCTCCAAGATCTGGTGCGAACGTTCCGTGTGCAAATGAATTTCCTCAAAATCTGGAGAACAAAGGAGCTTTTGCATGAGGAAACCATCCTCATCAAACCAGCGAGGCAACACTCCGCCTAGAAAATATCCTTTTTTACGCAGAATATCCACAGCTGAACCAACCCATGGCGTATTCAGCCGTAGCCACAATTGGATAACCACCGCCTTTGCCGCAAGTGCTTTACTTTCCAAAGCCTTCAGATGACCTTCAAAATCTTGTCCGACTCGGTTCATAGCTATCCTGGCGACTTGCGCAAAATCAAAGATCTGCATGTCTGCGTGAGATAGTACACTTTCGGGGAGCGTTCCTTCGGCGCGGCAAATTTCACGTGTATCATCAAGCCCTGAATAAATAAATCTTAACTGCCGTTCGTAAGCGGCAGGTATATAAACCCTATGGGGCTTGGACGCGTAGGGGCGAAATATCAATAGCGCCGCAACTCTACCGGAAGAACTCTTTTCTTTATCATAAGCTTCGACCGGCATAAGGGCTATTTCCAGAGCGGTTTCAACATGGTGAGCACCCAAAACCGTTTTCTGCATGTGAGTGTGATTGCACACCGCCTCACCGAATACCTCTTCTACATTTTCCTTCGTTGGCACCCAATCTTCGTACAGGAAAGTCAGCATACTTCTGTTAACGCCGAGCTGTCGGTATGCCTTCGAGACCAGACCTGCTCCGCATTCGTAAAGGTTCTTGCATGGTGCTGAACGAAACAAGTGCTGTACGCCTACCACCTCTCCTATCGATGTTCGAGCTACAATCGAGTAGTATTCCCCCGAAGCATTAGCCTGAGTCAAAGCTTTCGGGTCATAGAATATCTTGATCGGATAGGCTTCTCCGTAAACCGCTCGGAACAGCCGAATTATTCCCTCGGCATCCTCAGGTCTAAAGAAGTCCACTTGAAAAGTTTTGTTTTCGCCGGTCAAAGCGAATCCTTCATGTATTTAAATACGTTCAGCCCGTCCGGGTCTTAACGACTCTTAAGTCTTCGTCTGCTGCTACCGGATAATGGCGCTCCCATGAGCAGTCCGGCCAAGAGGATTCCTCCGCAGGCATAATACAGGGCAGAATAGCCCTGGGCAACCAGGATAGCACCCCCTAAGACCGGCCCTACAAAGAACCCCGCTTGGAACATTTCCATAGCAAGATTCGTATTGAACGCTCGAAACTTACGGTGAGACACATCGAATACAAGGCCACTCAAGACAGGCATGGCAACACCCCATCCAAGACCCAGACATATGCTCATAGCATAAAAAGTTTCGCGTCCCGGATAAGTTGCCAAGATGAGATTACCTGCTGCTAACCACGCCAGTGCTGCCAATAAGAGCAGCCATTTATTTGCCCTGTCAAACAGATGGCCGGCCACAATACGAACTGAAATTTCCATCAGGGTGGAAATTGTGAAAAACCAGCCGGCATTTACTATCCCGATTTCTTCCGCATAGCCTTTAATGAAATAGAACACAGGCGTAAAAGAGGTCCAAACCAGAAGAGACAACAACAGCAACACAATGACCCGAGTGTCGGTCAAATTCTCCTTGAGCTCGCTCATTTTTAAATTTTCATGCCGACTACCAATTTGCTCTGAAGGCTTTTCTTTAACAAAGAACAGCAGAGGAAAGGCTAATAACATCACCAAAGCGGACAAGTCTAATACCCTGTCGAATGAGCCCGCCCAACTGATCAGTGGCCCCAAAATAGGTGGAATCACAGCATATGGCAGTAAGGTAATTACTGAAATTAATCCGAAAGCTTGGCCGCTTTTGTCTGCAGGTATCGCTTCTACCATCCTATTCAACACAGCCGTTGCTAGGACGACGTAAGCAGCGCCATGAGCGAGTCGCACCAATGCCATGCCCCAGAAATCGTTTGCAGCATCGTACATAAATAACGACAGAATCACGCCGCAGCAGCTTATCAGTATCCACCGTTTAGCATTATCCCAGTGGATCAAAGGGCTAATTATCGGCCTGATGACTAATACCGATACGGAAAACAGCCCGATCAGTGTGCCAAAATAATCGGGCGGAATAGGAAGTGTGCTTAGATACTGGTGGAATTGAAAAAAGACAGCAATATTGCAGAAAGCCAAAAACATTATCGCATTTAGCGCAATGAATTCCTTTGTTATAAGACGCTCCGCTTTGGGCATGCTCTACCATTCCGGCAATCATAAGCCAATGATTCAGCCACCATATATTTCGGTGACATTAAATCCGGCTCAGCGCTCTAGTTGAACTTCATATTTAGCCAGGCGCTGGACCAAGGCCGCTGCGACCGCCCGACGATACTCCGCGCTTGCGCGTATATCATCAATTGGGGAGATAACGTTTTGCACCAGGTGACACACGCTTTTGAATATTTCCGGCGATATCGGCCGTCCAACGAGTGCTTCTTCAATTTCTCGTGATCTTACTACGATCGGCCCCACGCTGCCCCAGGCAAGTCGCGCTCGATGTATGTTCCCGGTTTCGGTAACTTGTAGTACCGCTGCCATGCTTGCGATCGCGCACGCCTGTGCTTTTCGTCGCCCGACTTTTTCGTAATGATGAACATTCCATTTCGGCGATTTTCTCACAACGATTCTAGCGAGAATTTCGCCTGACTTGAGATCGACGTCGCCGGGACCTACAATAAAATCGCTCAGCTTCACGCGTCTCAAACGGTTGCCCGATTGGATTTCCACTTCCGCTGCCAAAACATAAAGAGCGGGCAGAGTATCTCCTGCCGGAGATGCTGTCACTATATTGCCTCCAATTGTTCCCATGTGTCGTATCGGTGGAGACCCAAGGACCTTAATCGCTTTAGCCAGAACGGGGAAATGCTGCTGAATGAGCGGGTGCTCCAGAATTTGAGTGTGAGTCGCTCCAGCACCTATGAGGATTTCTTCACCTGTGTTGTAAACTCCCTTGAGCGCCTCGATTCGTTCTAGGCATACCAAGTAATTCGGTCTTGCAATGCTCGACCGCAATTTCACAAGCAGATCTGTCCCTCCGGCATAGACCGCAGCTTCAGGATATCTGTCCAGAATGTCCCAGAGCTCTTCAAGATTCCGTGGGAGAAATACCTCTGTCATGACCCTGCCTTGCGTTCAAGTACGGCAGCGGCCATCTCGACGGAATCCACAATCTTCTGGTATCCGGTACACCTGCAGAGATTTCCTGCTAAGGCGTCTCTGATCTCTTCTCGTGCAGGATTAGGATTTCGATTGAGCAGATCGATCGAAGCCAAAATCATTCCGGGGCTGCAAAAACCGCACTGGACGGCCCCGTGTTCGACAAAGGCACTTTGAACCGGATGCAGCGAACCGTCCTGTGAGAGACCTTCTATAGTTATAATGTCTCTGCCCTCAAGCTGAGCTGCCAACATGAGGCAGGAAAGGCGAGTCTCACCATCCACCAGAATCGTGCAAGCCCCACAGTCGCCTGTCCCGCATGATTCCTTTGTGCCGGTGAGGAGGAAGTCTTCTCTCAGTACGTCCACGACGCGGCGGTCCGCCGGCGCGTCGACTTCCTTCATTTTTCCGTTTAACCGGAAGGCAATTTTCAAGCTATTTCTCCTGCTTTTTGTTCTTGAGAGCTTGAAGAATTCGTTCGGGGGTCAGCGGAAAACGGAACACGCGAACATCCAATGCATCAGCCACGGCATTGGCAATGGCTGGAAGAGGACCGTTAGTCGCTATTTCTCCAACTCCTTTCAGGCCAAAAGGACCGGTGGGTTCATAAATCTCCACGGGGACAGAATCGATCTCCGGTAGATCAGATGCTGTCGGTATGACATATGTCATAAGGTCCGGTGTCATTATCTTGCCGTCCACCACCTCAAAATCTTCAGAAAGGGCTAACCCTAAACCGTGCGCCACCCCGCCGTGTATCTGCTGCTCGTAAGTTTCAGGATTTATTATTTTTCCACAGTCACTAACAGCGAGATATCGCTTGATGTCAATCTGTCCGGTTAACTCGTCAATCTCCACAAAGACCAAATGAGCCCCGTACGAGAATAGTGTATGCGGCATACCGTGCAGTCGTAGCCCTTCGTCTGCGGTCACCTGATCCGAAGCTATCGGCGCTCTGAAACGATAAGTAGCTATTCTCTCCGATTCATTCAAAAATTTACCCAAAAATCCCAGGGACAACTCCCGTCCATCCGTAAGGTGCCGGACACCTCCAGGAATAAGGGCAAGATCCTCTGCCGGAGCCATGAGCATGTCTGCCGCGCGTTGCAAAACGCGTTCTTTGAGAATCTCAGCCGCGCCTATTAGAGCGTTGCCAAAAGTATATGTGCAGCGGCTGGCCGACGCGGAACACGACGGCAGGGTTAAATCGGTATCCGGCAAAACCAGCTCCATGGTGCTGCTCTCTTGGCCCAGAATGCTGCCGGCTATCTGTAGATTCGTGCCGGCATTTCCCTGACCCATGTCAACCACCCCACAATACACCCGGATTTTTCCTCCAGTCGTAAGTTCAACTTTGGCGTTGGCATAATCCGGGACCACAGGGCCATAACCGGATGCTTGCATCATTGCCGCGATTCCCACACCCCGGCACTTCAAGAACGGAGCAGAGCGTTTCCAGGTTTCGCGTTCCTCCCAAAATGGATGCCTCGATAAAGTTTCGAGACACTCCACAACGCCTGTTGAAGACACAAGCGTTTTTCCGATGCAGTTCTTATCTCCTCGTTTAACTGCATTTTTTGATCGAAGTTCCAATGGATCTATGTCAAGTTTTTGGGCGAGCATGTCCATCATCTGTTCAATGGCCGCGGTTACTTGCGGCACCCCAAAGCCTCGAAAAGCGCCTCCGATAGGGTTGTTCGTGTAGACTGCCCAGCCTTTAATGACAGCGTTGGGGATGCGATAGGGCCCGCCGGCATGCTCTAATGCCAGGGTCAGCACCACACCACCCAGGTGATCGTACGGTCCGGTATCCAGATATATGCGTACATCCAAAAAATGCAGGGACCCATCAGATTTGGCCCCCAAACGATAGTACATGCGGGCGCAGTGCCTTTTTGTGCCGGACAGAAAAGATTCTTCTCTGTCCCACCACATCTTTACCGGTCTTCCGTCGGCATTCATGGCAGCTAAAGCCAAAAGGCTTTGCACGGTGACACCGTCCTTACCTCCAAACGCTCCGCCCAAGTACGGCGCTATGACCCGGATTCTATCCAGATCCAGACCGAGTGCTTCAGCCACCTCCATTCGATCTCGGAACGGAGTTTGCGTCGAGCAGACGATGCCCAATTTCCCATATTCATCAACGCAAGCCCAACCCGCCTCGGTTTCTAAATACGCGTGCTCCTGCCGTGGGGTTTCGAAGCAGGCTTCGAGAATAATGTCGGATTCTTTTTCGGCTTCCCGGCCTTTGCCTATTTTTAGGTCGCCCTTCAGCAGGACGTTCCCTTCAGCATTATCTTCGTGTACAAGAGGCGAATCCTCGCCCAGAGCTTGCTCGGCATTTAGAACCGGCGGCAGTGCAACAAAATCAAGATTGATAAGACCCAAGGATTTTTTGAGAGCGGTCCTACTTTCCGCTAGGACCAAGGCCACGGCATCTCCGCCGTGTCGCACTTTATCATCCACTAAAACCGGCTGGTCCCTCCTGATTACGCCTTGACGATTGGTGCCGGATATATCTTTCGACGTGAGAATCCGAACTACTCCAGGGACTCGGGACGCCAGATCCGTATCTACGCCCTGCAAACGAGCGTGCGGGATCCCTGCTCGTTTCACCCCGGCCCAAAGCATATTACTGCTGTAATAATCCGCCGCGTATTTGGTTTGGCCGGTCACCTTTTCATAAGCGTCAACCCGAACAAGCGGGGTCCCGATATTCAGCGCCCGATTATCAAGAGCTGGAGTACTGTGCGGTTTAACGTATTCTGCGAATGGATCCTGATTCTTCATCCGTTTTGTGCGGCCTCCCGCAGGCGCATGAATTGACGCGGGCAACTTATCTCAATATGTTTGCCAGCGCGTTAATAAAGGCGCTCATTGCATCCATGTTTGAAATCGTAACTCTGATATAATTAGGGAAACGGAAGCCGGTCATAGTACGTACCATGACCCCTTGCGTCATGAGCTTGCGATAAGCGAGGGTATCACTCATGGGGAGCTTGATCATCATGAAGTTGCCTTCTCCCGTGATAAAGGGAAGCCCCAGCACAGTCAGCTCTTTCCCAAGAAACTCTTTGCCTTCACGCACCATCTGTTTTGTACGAAGGATATGAGCATCATCACCCACAGCGGCGACTGCAGTTTCCTGAGCAACTGTGTTTACTGAGTAAACAATACAGGTGCTTCGAATGACCTGAACCAGGGGTAAATTCGCGGCCAAATACCCGATGCGCAGACCCGCCAGGCCATACATTTTGGAAAAAGTTCTGAAAATGACGAGATTGGGATATTCGTCGATCAGTGACATTCCGTCGGGAAAATCATCGGCTTCGACGAATTCACAGTATGCCTCATCCGCCACTACCACGGTGCGCCCATCAATAGCATCAAGAAAATTTCGTAATCGGTCGCGGCTCCAATAGGTACCTGTCGGATTATTAGGATTGCAAATGAAAATGATCTTAGTACGTTCATCGACTTTTTCAAGCATGCCTGTATCATCAAAGCCGTTGCTTTTAAGAGGCACTAATCTGGCTTCTAAGCCGGAAAATTCCGCCACCCATTCGTAAACCGCGAAAGTCTTATCACCTGTGATTATATTATCTCCTTGCTCGCAAAAGGCTTTTAGCACAAAACTTATAACTTCATTTGCTCCGTTACCGACTAGAAACTGGTCCGGCTGTTTACCAAATTTTGCTGCGAGCTCACGACGTAAATAATATGAATCGCCGCTGGGGTAAATTGCAGCCATGGGTGGAGGAAAATGTCTCAAAATTTCCTGCGCGGCCGGGGGCGGGCCCAATGGATTCTCGTTATTATTTAGTCGATACAGGTGCGTACAGCCGTACAGCTTCATCAGCTCCCGGTCCGGTTTACTGGGGACATACGGCTCGAATCGCTTGATATAGTCCGGTAGAAGTCTTTCGGGCGACCAGGCGCTCATTAACGTGAGCCCCCAATCTTGTGCTGAAATATTACGAGGTCGCCCTTTCCTGCATATGGGAGCACAAGCCTTGGCTCAAATCCCGATCTGGTAAGCGCCGGCGTGAAATAGCAGTGCCACGACTTTCCCAGGTCCATTTCGAAAAGAATGCTTTCGAACTTTTCTTTGAGGAGCACATCCAAATATGCCGCGACAACTGATTCTGAATCTTTGCCCCACCAGACCGGCCTGAGAGTCACCTGGCCTGCGCTTCGATCGAATTCGGCGGAAAGAACCGAAAAAGCGGAGTATGACTCCCCTTCGGATCTGACCGGCGTGATTTCACGCGCAAATGCAAGCTGATTATATGTTTGGGTCAGAAAAGGCTCAATCGAAGCGTCTGACCATACTGAAAGTCCTAAATCCTCTTCAAGGTGACGATAATAAGAAATCAACTCGAGAGAGTGATATCTTTCATGGCTCAAACTTAACGAGCCGAGCGGCTCAAAATATTCCTTTGGCAGTTCCGGAGTAGGATACCGACTAATCAGCCCTGCTGCGCCGCTTCTGGCGATATGGCCCAGACAGAAATCAACAAGAGCCCGGGCCATTTCCGGAGTCGGGTCCGGAGGAAAAATATATGGACCGTACAATTCCACTAATGGAATTCCACCACTACGCCAAATAATCCCCCCACCAATGTGGCCTGTCTGATCCGAAGCGATAGCGGATTCGTACTCGCCGCAGGCTACCATATCAGCCACTTTTCCAGGGAAATTAAAACTTTGCGGGATTACGGGTCGAGCATAATTTTTTTGCGAAAATCGGACCAAGAGCTTGAGCTCTTCTATTTCCGGAGTCCTAACGGAAAATGACCCGATCGGTTTATCATGAGGTGCGACCACTTCAACAATAGGATCGTACGACTTATCCTTCGTCAAAATTAGGCGGAGAGCATTTCCCTCTTCAAAAAACTGGAAACGATCCACCATGCGAGATGCAATCAACAATCCGGTTTCTTCCATGCCGACCTGATGATCCGTCGGAGCGAGGCCGACAAGATTGAATGCCTTCATATTAAAATTTCGGGTCTCGAAGAGAAATTCTTGATCCACGTAGTAAACGCAGCCTCTACATTTGAGTCGGATCCCCTTGCGTGGAGCCGCCACACTGCATATGTAAGCAAAGATTTCTTCCGTGGCCAAGGTGAGCGACAATGCCTCGGACTCACCCAGACCAAAAGCCGCAGCCGATTTCTCCACGAAAGAAGTCGCAACAGGTAAGAAATTCAGCTCCGCTCGGAGACTCAGTGTCACTTCGTTTCTGTAGTCTGGTTGCACCGGGAAGCTCCTGCTTCAAGAATTCTTATAATGCTCCAGTTCATGTAGCACTTCCCAGGATTGCAGACAAGATCAGTTGCCCTGAAGCCGAAGAACTCTCGTCTTTTAACCTCACGGCGGATTGCATTCGGGTAGGTGATTGCGGATCGTTAGCAACACGGTTTCATTGTGTATATAAACCGCGAATCCCGAAAGCAAAATTTTCATCTAATATTACTAAGAAACGTGCGTGTCATCCCGACTACGTCAGGGAAGTCCCTCCAAGTCATACAGGAGGTGCATATGAGCAGAATGATCTTCATAGCCTCCATCGTCTCGCTGATCGCCTTGTCAGGTATCATCGGCTATTGGTCGGCTTCCAGTTCGTTTTTCGCTGGTAGACCAATCGGTCCCAATAGCGTCATGGAAATGCCGGTGCAAGCAGTCTGCGATTCAAAATCTATTGTTGACCTCTCCGGCCCGGCATCGCCCAAGAGCGAAAATTTGCCTAACCCCGGCATATGTCAAGATGACTGGATAAACGGCTGGGATGTGCCTACTTATAACTGTGACGTTTTGTTTGGTCCTGTCTAATCTGTCTTTCTCGCTTTTTGATTCGGATGAGTACCGCCGTTATCGGAGGACATTTTGCATCTTTTCCCAAAACGGGCCGCACGGCGTAACGTTGAGAGTGAAACAAGGTACTATCGTGGCGAGGGTACAGGCATTCCCGAATAGCTTGAGTGAAAGATCTCTTTCGTCGGCCTTAGTCAGCGAGAAATCGTGCCGTTCGCGCATTTGCTGGATAGATTTGTATATCCACAAAGCTGCTTTTCTTGGGGTTACGGGAGTAACTTCGTCTATGCCCGAGCGATTCAAGAAGAAAATGGCCTCAACTTGAACATATTTCTGGACATCCCACGAACTGTCGCTATTTCCGTGGATTAGCTCTTGCCATGTTGGAAACGGGTGTGCGTAATAGCGGCCTCGATCGTCCCGGACGACAAGGACCTCGTCGTCGCATAAAGACCGCCACGGAACTGAAAGTCGACGAGAGCAGGTAGATTTGCCGGCGCCGCTGGGGCCGACAATCAGGACTCCCGATCCATTTAGCTCAGCCAGGGCCGCGTGAAACAACAGCCCCCCGGAATCTTGAACAGCATCAAATATCGGGCTCAACGCGGTCCACATTTGGATGATTTGAACTTCCCAGGGTCGATGTCCCCGAACTCCACAAAGTACGTCATGTGTATCCGGATGCCTCAAGAAGCGGATAATCCCCAGGTATTGTTCTTTCCAACTCGGGGAGAGATCGGGCGCACAATCAATAAGTCTCGTCAATGACAGCAGGGATGAACGTTCGTAGTTGGAACTCTCTTCGCTGACAAACATGAATTTGGGAGAACCATTGTTGTGTAAGACGGAAAGATTCAGAACAGCCGCCAACTTATTTACCCATGGAGCCACAGATTCGTCCAATGCCATGAGTTGCCACTGAAGCCCGTTTACGAGTGTCAGGCTGAAACAGTCCTTATGAATCAATTTTGGAGACAATTCGTTCACTGAAGATTATTACCGTAGTGCCTGGCAAGTACTGATTTGTGCCGGCGCTCCGGGCGGTGGAAGAATCATACGCACGCTTTTGGTCAGTTATCTCCGCCGATCCAATTGCTGTTTGCACAATTATCACTGTGCGCCCATGCC
Source organism: Desulfomonilaceae bacterium (assembly GCA_052144015.1). GTDB lineage: Bacteria > Desulfobacterota > Desulfomonilia > Desulfomonilales > Desulfomonilaceae > DATJPW01. The sequence goes on along the minus strand of JBKQRG010000052.1, from coordinate 11,842 downwards.
ATGCGTACGGTTTTCTTCGGGAATCTTCCGGCATTCGTCCAAAACGCACATTTAAATCCTGCCTATTGCACATCTGAAGGTCAACGTCTATGAACTAAATCCTTTTATAAGATTTCTTGCCAAACATAAATAGTGCTTGATTTACTGTTTGCATGCCACGTTCGATTGTACCGAAATACTCAATATAAAAAATCTTTCAAATTCTATCGAGCGGCGTGCGAAGAGCCGCTGCTAGCTGATACTGTTCCTGCGAGGGTCGCTTTTCATAGAGCTCTTTGCCGGACACGAGTTTCTCCGTGAATTTGGATTCGAATACAAACAATTATCAAGAACCCCTCGATTGATATTATGGTATATCTATTTCGAAACGCCGTGTCCGGCAGTATGAATATTCCAGAAAATTGCGGGGTTTGGTGCATAGCATGCCCGAGCTGTTAAGGATCGAAACGAATTAGATTAATTTGGCTACTCTAAAATAATGGAGTAATTACTTTCTGATCCTAAGGTGTAAGACGTGTCAAAGTTCTATAAATTCATAACCGAACACTCAGGACCTAACGGACTATTTAAAATTTTTTGTCAGGGCTTCAGCATGAGCCCGATAATCAGAAGGTCCGATACCTTGTATGTATTACCCTATAATGAGACCAAAGTTCATATTGGGGATGTAGTGGTTTTCAAATCTATCAGGCAACCTATGCTCACGGTTCACCGGGTGCTGCGTCTAGATCGCTTCGGCATTGCAACAATAGGCGATAACAATGACAGCGCTGATCCACATCTCTTGAACTCGAGCGATATTATCGGAAAGGTAGTGTACTTAGGACGAAGATCTAAACTCAAGCCGGTTCATGGAGGCTGGTCAGGATCATTAGTAGGACGACTCATGAGGCTCCGTCGCTTATTGGATTATCACATGTCGAGAATTGCCCACCCTTTATATGAATTATTGGTGCGGCACAAAATATTTGTGCGGTGGCCATTTTGCTCTATGCGCACCAAGGTGGTTTCTTTTACCCGAAATGGAACGAATGATCTGCAATTACTTTGGCGGGGCCGAGTAATAGGATGGTTTGTGCCGGAAGTGGGTGCCTGGATTATAAAACGCCCGTTTAGACTCTTTGTAGATCAATCGATACTTCCTGTTATTAGTCACGTTCCTGAGCAGTTTAGTCAGAGTTGAGGCAAACAATTTCAACATCAAGAAACGAAATGTCGCCAATCCTAGATTCTCTTTTGAATTTGTTTCTCTCGATAAGCTTTCGAAGACTAGGATCGGGTCTCAACTTCAATGCTTTTTGATATAATTCGGAAGCAGCTTCAAACTCTTTCTTTTCTTCGAGCATTGTCGCTAATTCGTAAAAAGCAAGCGGATCAGTTGGATCGAGAACAATCGCCTGCTGGAAATCTTCCAAAGCTTTTTCACGATCACCCATCCGCTTGTGAACGATTCCTCTATGTACTAGCCAGCCTCTACTGAATGGCGCCAGACTGCCGGTTTGTTCAAAATCCGCCAGAGCGCCTGTGAGATCGCCGGTCTTTAATCTGATGAGTCCTCGACCGAAATATGCTTGATAAAGATTCGGATTTAAATTGATGGCTCTCGAATAAAGTGATTCCGCCTCTCTATTTTTCCCATTCGTTGCCTGTCGGTTCGCTAAATTCCAGCAGCCTACGGCGGTTGCCGTTTCCGGCCTTAGACGAGTTTCCAGGATTGCTATCCAGACCGGTAAGACATTTTTCCAGGCCGGTCTCGGGTCAAGCTCCAAAGCCCGTTTGTACAATTCAATCGCCTCGGTTACAGGAGCCCCTTGATTTTCATAAATTCCGGCCAGGTTTTCCATAGCTTCAAAATTATCCGGGTCTATCTCCAATGTCTTGCGATAATCTTCTAAAGCCTTTTGATCTTGATTCATCATCTCATAAGCCATACCCCTCAAATTGTAAATTGAACCAGTTGTAGGATAAATCTTCAATGCATTTGATAATAAGGCTGCCGATTCCTGAAATCGGCCTTCTGTAAATGCTTTGCGGCCCTCAACTACCAAAGGATGATCTACCGAATTTAGAAGAAAATCCGGATATGCTTCTAATCCTGAGGCTCTAACTGGAACCAGAATAAATAATATGCAACTTGCGCAAATGTATCCTGGTAGTAATCCGAATGTGATCGGGAAGATCTTCATGATGGACTGACACCCGAAGTCGTGATAAACAGAGCTGATAGCGATTTGCAGGTTTTCAATTACCAGCAATCCGCCTAAAATGGAAGAGATCTGAAATAACAAATTGGCTGAATATCCTCCTAAAAAGTCATGTCGAGATCGGCAGTCCACCCTAGGGGAGCACCTCTGTGTCCACCGAAATCACAGTAGACACGTAGGTCTGCCTCCACAGAGTTGCGGAAATATATTTGCTACTTCATTCCTCATTATCTCGCTGGCTTGCTTTCTTCTTACATGCTCGCCTTTACTCGTCTACACACATGCCGATCAGTCAATGCTTTCATCACCTAAAGAATCGGAATACCACATTGCCATTCATTGCGCCCGGAAAGTCATGCAATTGTGGCGCCATACGGAATTGATCAGAGAATACCCCATAGAAATCGGCAAAACAGGAACACACAAACGACAATCGGGAGATCATCGGACACCGATAGGAGACTACGAGGTCAGTTGGATGGCTTCACGAGATTCCGAGAAGGGACACAAAATAATAGACCATAAGAGCTGGTGCATAGGAAATAAATTCGTTTACAGTCCCACCGGTCCTATACTGGAAAAACTCTGGACGAACTCGTACGGTGGTCCTTACGCCACAATTATCAGCCTAAATTATCCAAACTCGAAAGACCGGATGAGGGGTTTCTCAGGTGAATGCATCCACATTCATGCGGATCTGAAGATCAAAGAAGGAACTTTAGACAAGTCTTACGGTTGCATTCACATGTTTCCTATGGACGCGCTTGAGCTGTACGAATTGATCGATCAGGGCACTCCGGTAAAGATACTACCTTGATGCCGATAGAGCTATGTGCTTATTAATTAACGTAAATTCGAGTGAGGAGATTGTGAGGATCAGCTGGGGATAAATCTAGCGACCGGTTTATCTCACGGTTGGCCGGATTCTTCTGAACTGTTCTTCAGAAAAAAGTGGGTAATTTACTGTACGAAATGGTATTAAGGTATTGTCCTTGATGGGCAAGAATATCGAATCATAAATCGTTCGTGAGGGGCCCAGCCGAGAGCCAGGATTTACTTCGATTATTCGTCTTGAAAATTCAGATTCGGGCAGAGTAGATAGTGTCGTTCCGCAAAGCCTGAATCCATGATTATGCACGCGTTCGGGGGCAGCCGGATTTGACCTCTGTTTTTCGACGGGACGAACTGTGCAGCCTTGATTCAAACGAAACGACCACTGAGATTTGGGGGCGGAAATTTGCCAAATAAACCTAAGATACCCGCCAATGAAATTCTAGCCGATATCCGCGATGGAATGACTTCCAAACAACTGCGGGAGAAATATCGCCTTTCCCAAAAAGGTCTTTGGAGCGCATTCAGCAAGCTGGTAAGCGCAAAGTTAGTTCGAAATGAAGAACTGGAAATGCACTTTATAGCGTCGGATGGCTCTGTCGTACGTGACGGAGTTCGACAATGGCCCAGGGCCTCAACGCACGGTAGCCTCCTTGTCCACGATATGGACGATTTGGCCCAAATATATCGAGTTCAGGATCTTTCTATAACGGGTTTACAAGTAATCGGAGTTGAAACATATGTGGGAGAACGCAAGAATTTTCTTATAAGCCTGGCCGATCCCGATGGAGATGCGTCGACATTCACATTCGAGGCAGAATGCAAATGGGTGGGGACGGAGAAGGATGGGAGCGCTCCGGCAGCCGGTTTTAAGATCTCGTCCATATCCGAGGAGGATTTCAACGAACTTCAGAAACTACTGCGCTCCTTGGGTTGTTCTCTTTGACCGGCATTCTTGCTATTTACGGCAGCCCTCACTTACGGCGTTTCCAGTTTTTCACGTCTCGGTAGCTCTTAATCAATTAATTTCCATCAGACTCAACTCGTTTTGACTCGGATCGTCTACTCTGAACCGTTTTGCGAGTACCCCTTTATAGCTGCGATCAGCGGCGGTACAATCTTGCGGAAGTCTCCCACCAAGGCTAGATCGCAGTTCTCGAATATCGGGGCCTTTGGATCCGAATTGATTGCAATGGTGAGTTCAGTGGATTTTAATCCCACCAGGTGATGCATGTGTCCTGAAATTCCCAGACCAATGTATAACCTTGGATGCACAGTCCGACCACTTTGTCCGATCATCTGCTTTTCGTCGGCCCAACCTTCATCTATGGGAGGCCGCGTCGCACCGACTACACCGTTCAGAGCAGCGGCGAGATCTTCAACGTAGCGCCAATCAGTTTTGTTACCCACTCCCCAGCCACCAGCGATAACAACCTCAGCCGTCTCTATGCCGCCCCTGGGAGTTTCCTCGCGTTTCATCTCGACGATGCGGTAGGGGAAGTCTTCCGGTTTCAGCTGAGCCTGAATCGAAATTACCCTTCCTCGCGCCTCGCCGGGCTCCGGCATTTCGAACACCCCGGGCATCACCGTAGCCACTTGCGGTCGAGTCCTTGGACAGCTGATACGGGCCATAATGTTGCCCCCCCACCCAGGAACCACAGATAGGAGTTGACCTTCGGGCGTGAGATCAAGATCAATACAATGCGCTGATAGGCCAGTTCTCAAGCGGGCAGCCAATCTGGGTGCAAAATCGGTCCCCATGGCCGTGGCGCCGAGCAGCAACACCTGCGGTTCATGATCCCTGATGGCTGTCTCAATAGCCTTAACGTAAGCCTGGTTGCAATAATGTTCAAGACGGAAATCATCCGCCACCAGCACTTCATCCGCGCCGTAAGACAAGACATTATCCGCCAGGTGATCCAATTGATACCCGATCAGTAGCGCGGCCACTTTCCAATCGAGACGTTCTGCCAATAATCGGGCTTTTGCCAAGAGTTCAAATCCGATCTCGGCTACATGATGCTCGCGCTGTTCCACAAACACCCAAATCTTGCTTTCAATGTACTGGGTCATTTTGCGCCTCAACAAAATCCTAAACGATGTAGCCGATCCGCGAGTTTGATTGCCTGTTCGCCGGCATCTCCAGGGATCATCTCCGCCATTTTCTTTTTAGGGGGAGAGAAAAGATCGGCCATTTGCGTCGGTGAGCCAGCGAGGCCGGCCCACGGTTCGCTGAGGGTCAGGTCCGCAGCCGACCATATCTGGATCTCTTTCTCTTCGGCCTCGAGGATGCTCATCAAAGTAATGTACCTTGGCTCGTTAATCCCCTTTACCACCGAAAGTACGACCGGCGGTCTGACTTCAATCATCACGGAACCATGCTCTATTTGAGACCTCACCCGCCAATCTGCCCCGAGGGGAACTTCCAATGAACTCACATGCATAATGTTGGGCACATCCAGAAATTCTGCCAATTGAGCACTTACTTGAGCCGTACCACCGTCGATCGTTTCATCTCCGCACAGGATCAAGTCGAATTCACCCAATTGTTGTATACCTGCTGATAATACATAGGCGGTACCAAGAGTATCCGAACCTGCAAAAACGACATCGGACATGAGCACAGCCATATCAGCCCCCATTGCCAGAGCCTCTTTCAGCACCGGTTTGGCGTCCTCAGGACCCATGCTCAAAATCACAACCTCTCCGCCGTGCTGTTCCCTCAAAGTTAAGGCAGTTTCGAGAGCGTTTCTGTCCAGGGGATTGATGGTCCCTGGGATTCCTTTACGAATCAATGTCCTGGTTGTTGGATCAAGCTGCAAACGGTTCCAATGCTTCGGATCAGGAACCGGTTTCACGCAAACGATTATGCGCATAATTTTCACCGATTCTTTTTGTGATGCCGCAAATGGGACTTTGTTGTGACGGGCGGTTCTCAACCCCATTGCCGTTGTTCAGGATGCTTCGGCATATAGGCGGAACATACTGCTAGGGCTATTTATGATCACAAAATGGAACTGTTTCCGCCATAAAAAGGCAGGCCCGGCAAATACGATTCCGTGCGATGATACTTCTTGAGAATGCCGCCCGGCAGCCCGATCAACTAAACATCGACAATGCTTGGCGGAACATCACGAGCTTCGCGATTTCTGCGGTTCCACCAGCTGGGATCGTTACCACTGCGTCTCGCAGCAATCTTTGGACTGCGTATTCTTTCATGATCCCGTAACTGCCATGTATTTCGATAGCCTTGCGAGCGGATCGCGCCGCAGCCTCGCATGTGAATTGTTTCGCGAGGGCCGACTCGGTGGCACAGCTAATTTTTTGATCGATCATCCAACCGACTCGATAGGTTAGCAATCGCGAAACTTCAAGATCGGAATAAATATCTGCGATGTACCACTGTATTGCTTGCAGCTTTGTTATGGATTTTCCGTACAAATTTCGCTCATTGGCGAATTTGACCGCCTGTTCCAGGACTCCATTTAGTATTCCGAGGCCTACGGAGGCCATGCCGGGACGCCCGCACTGGACAATGTCCTGAATGGCCACAGTCATTCCATCACCTTCATTACCAATAAGGTTCTCTTTAGGCACTTCGCAGTTGGTGAAAGCGAGTTCACCGGTATTCGCTCCTCGCAATCCGACTTTGTTTTCCTTTCGTCCGGCCTTCGCACCCGGGAAGTCCTTCTCAACTACAAACGCGGACAATCCCTTGCCGCCCTCACCTGTCCTGGCGATCACCACCCAAATATCACTGTGATGCGCATTCGTGATAAAGCATTTTCGGCCGTTCAGGATATACTTATCGCCTTCGAGCTTTGCCGTGGTCTGAATACCTGCAACGTCCGACCCGCCGGAAGGCTCAGTCACGGCCACTACCCCCATCGTGTCTCCCTTGCACAGACGAGGAAGATATTTCTTTTTCTGCTCCCCATTTCCCCAGGTATTGAAAACATATGTGCACATATGGTGCACCTGAATTGCCATCGGAATTGCCGGACAAACCCTTCCGAGCTGTTCCAAGACGATAATCCGTGCCAAAGCGCCCATCCCGGTTCCACCATATTCCTTGGGCGTGATAACTCCTAGAATGCCCATCTGTCCCATACCCTTCAGGAGTTCCACTGGAAACTCACCGGTTTCTTCCATGGCTTCCATGTGCGGAGGTATCTCTTTATCCGCATAATCGCCTACTGTTTTTTTCAAAAGCTCTTCCCGATCGGACAACTTGAAATCCATCTAAAGTCCCCTTTCACAAATCGAGTTTGATCGTCAAAACTCAACCCAAGCCGTTTAGCCGGCGGGTCGTGCGTCAATCATGTCGTTAGTTCCCGTAGGATGCGGTGACCCTGCGTTTCGCGGGGGAACCGCATCAATCGAGGTTTTCGCGAAGGATGCGGTTCACTTCGCTCACCACATCCTACTCTTTTACTCAGGACAAAGTCTGGATCACGGCTTTGGCCGGGCTGACGAAACACTGCTTAACTCAACTAACTGAAATCACTTGGGCCGATCCCTTATTTTAACGCCCACCTCCGTTCAGCCGGCGGGTCGCGTGTCAATCATGTCGTTAGAATGTCCAGATACGCAATTAGAGAGGCGATGCATTTGTCTAGAGTCCGGGAGGATTTGTCAATTCCGTACAAGACCGATGCTCCCAGCATCCCGGCAAAGAGTGTCCGGCTGACTGCATCCGTATTCACTTGCTGCTGAAGACGGCCGGCAGCTCTTGCTTCGTCCAACAGCCGCTTAATCATTGCCAGAAACCTGTCAAAACCGTGCGCAATTTCCGCAGCGAAGTCAGGCCGTTGATCGTCCAGTTCAACCGATAGAGTCACAAAAATGCAACCACCCGGGATGTTTTCGACATCTTTGAGGTAATCCTCTGCATAGTGCTCGAGCAGTTTTTTTATCTTTATGATCGGGTCGTCCACTAGATCCAATCCTTGCAGCACCTTACTTCGCCATATTTTCCGAGCTTGGCTCAGGACCGCGAGAAAAAGTTCATCTTTGCTTCGGAAATGATTGTACAATCCGCCTTTAGAGGCATTAGACTGTTCCAGGATATCGTCGATGGAGGTATTCAGATAGCCCTTCATTGAAAAGAGCCTCAGTGACTCATGAATTATTTTGTCTCTTAGTTCCATAATCTGAGAGTCGCGGTCTCCCGAACCGAGGTAACGAGTTTTCGCGGGACAGAGACCGACCGGTCGGTCTCTCAAGAAAAGTAATCCGGGTTTGATAGGGTTGTCAAGCTTTATCGATAGCCCGCAGTAACCCTTCACTGACAGCCGGCCAAAAAATGTCATTGCGACCCCGTTGAAAAACGGGGGAAGCAATCTCGCTGCCTTGGAGATTGCCTCGGAGGCTGTCTCAAAACTCAGAATTGAGAAAACATCGTGCCACACTTCTCGTTCCCAGGCTCCGCCTCCACTATACGACGTTTGTATCCGCTTTCCCGGAATCCAGTCTTGTCATTTGCCGGAGTGACCGGGCAAACCACTGTTGTCAGGCGGCAAAACTTCAAAGTGACCCTCTACCTAAGAGCCAACTGTGCCTGCCACTGGTAATCCAGTTCGCCTCCGTGTATATAGTTTCGGCAACCTATCTATGCGCTCAGGGTGAAAGGAGGCGCCATGACCGAGGCTCTAATACTTATTGATCTTCAGAATGATTATTTTCCCGGCGGCAGAATGGAATTGGAAGGGAGTATAGAGGCGGGTCATAAGGCCGGAAAAATACTCGCCTACTTTCGCGAAAACAAACTGCCGCTCATCCATGTGCAGCACATATCGTCTCGTCCAGGCGCTACCTTCTTGGTAGCAGGAACTCCTGGGATCGAAATTCACGAAAGTGTAAAACCTGCGGAAGGCGAGTTCATTGTCCGGAAACATTTTCCAAATTCGTTTCGGAACACCTCGTTGTTGGAACATCTTAGGGCAAAAAACATCGATAGCCTAATCATAACCGGCATGATGACGAACATGTGTGTCGATGCAACAGTGAGGGCCGCATTTGATTATGAATTTAAATCGATTGTCCTGAGCGACGCCTGTGCAAATAGGAGCTTAGTATACAAGGACATCGAAATTCCCGCGGCCTACGTTCACGCGGCATTTATCGCCTCATTGATTCCAATTTACGCCAAAGTGCTTACTGTTGACGAGTATCTTTCATAGCCGAAGTGAATTAGCTTCATGATGAATCGAACCTCTTAGGGACGCATCTAAGGGTACCAGGGGATAGATCCCCAAAGATTGAACTGAAGAGGTTTGAAATGAAAACATCAATATATATCATGATATTATTGGCAGTTCTCGTCATGGTACCAATCATATCCGATGTCGTTACAGCCCAGTCCGCGGGCACTGATCGTCAACTATGTTTGCAGAACTGTTCATGGTTGAGACCATGGGGCAGGAATTATGGCGGTTATGCCAATTATTATAACTGTGTCGCCGGTTGCGAGAGCCAATTTTGGAGCGACTTTGATAGGAATACCGAAAGACTCGAAAGGAAGCTTCACGAGCCGGATTGATTTGAAAAATGGGTAATGAGCATCAACCAAGATTAGCCGTCGTGTCGAGAGCCCTAGAAGAGAAGTCCTATTGTTGGTTACTCCGTAGGGATAAAATGAATCCCGCATAATATAAGAATAAACTTTGCCGGTGTAATTTCCGTTGGCAAATGCAATTCAATGTTGATATCCAATAACAAGAAAGAGCGCCCGGACTAGTGTGCGCTCTTTCTTTGGATGGGACTTATAGCCAACCTTCTGTTCCCGCTAGGATGCATCCGAAAGAGGTCATGCAGGCGAATTACGAGGAATAGAATCAATCAGAGCAGCTTAATCCTTATCTCTGATTGCAATAAATCCCTGAACCGGTACTTGGGAGGAAAATAAAATGAAGATCCAGCCGAATTGGGAATACAGCTTCAGAAACGGATTCGCTTTGGACTAGCGCTAAAATTTTGCCTGGGGAAAGGACATTCATCACAACTATGCACTTGTCGTGCATTACCGAATCCGATCCATTGGGCACATCGATCCTGTTCTATGTAGTAACAGCCGCGAGGTCTGTCGTCGCAACCACGTGCAGGGCAATCAAAACGACAGCAATAAACTTTACCCAATAGATCCGGATTGGAATCTGCCGGCATTACTTCTTGAAAGCCCAGAAGAATAAACCCTGTGAGTACTACGAACACGAAACATCTTGCCATTACGCACACAGCGACTATTTATCTGCAGTTCACCTAAAAATTTGATGATTCAATTACAATATATCGTAGAACAAACGTCAAACTATTTCATAGGCTGAGTGCCCGTTTCAGCATAATGACGATCTTCAAAAGAAAGAACCGCCCGACACAGAGAAATCCCGCAGTTACGCGGGGCGTAGACTTGTCATTGGGAGGCCGTCAGGCCGTGGCAATCCCAGAAGCTTTGGGAGATTGCTTCGCTCCGCTCGCAATGACACTCTCTGGCGGCTTGTGACTGAAGGATTATGATACAGGCGGTTAAGTTTGCAGTATTATGACTCCGGTGGAGCCTCGTTGCTCAACTCTAAGGTCATCTAACAGGAGCATTATCTGGTGTGTGCCGCATGCGTGGCGGTTCGTCACTGGTCACCGGAACCGGTACATAAGGATATGAGAGCCACGACATCGGTGCAGTGGGTTGCCACCCGGAAAATTGATAAGCTCCTGGAGGTAGATAGGGATGGCCAAACGGCACGCCGGACGGCACAATATAATGCAATGCACCATTAGGTATAATCGCGCCGCCAGGAACAACATTTAATTGCCCCACTGCTGACGAGCAGAGCAGGAAGAACAAAACCAAGCTTAAGAATAACCTAGACATTGTTGATCTCTCCGCAAAATCCACGATTGCACTGTTGCCCCTTGCCCTCGCTGGGTGTCTCCGTGAGAGGTGAGGCAGATTAATAGAATTCTCTTGGCTGGTCGAGTTTACCTCATATCTCTATCAATTTATAGGAAAAATTTCCGTACTAATTTCAAAAGCCGAGCGGCTGCATCTGGGGAGTGGCTTGACCGCTCCGGAGCTGTTTGTCTAGGGCCACGTCCCAGCTTTTCTCAAAAAGAAAACCGCCCAACACAGCGGTTAATCGGGAAACATAATAAACTTTTTTGGTACTCCCGGCAGGGCTCGAACCTGCGACCTACGGATTCGAAGTCCGGCGCAGCTCTATCGAGACGCTTCTGCAGATGAATACTTTCAGAAGTTAACCGGAATTATGCTGCGAATTTGTCACTTCCGGATCTTCTGGACGATGCGGTTCGGGAGTTTTTTCTTGAATTTCTTTCCGCCGAAAAAGTTGGTCCTTGCTCGTAGCTCCCCGATCTGCATTACGGAGCTTCTGAACCGGTCTTTACATGTTCCATATATGAGAATTTATTTATCGAGTACGAAACATTTCTGCTTGACTAATACAGTTTGGTATTACTAGAGTTTTGTATAGCAACATTTTGTTCCCAAATACGGAACAACAACCAAGGAGTTCAGCCATCAGAGTGACAAAGAATAACTCGAAAGCTGAATCAATTCTCAAGACTAGCCACCGGGTTACATCATTGCAAAAGGCATTGTCCGTCTTGGATTTATTGATCGACCAAGACCGTGCTCTCTCCGTTACAGAGATCAGCCATAAACTTGGGCTTGCAAAAGGAACGGTTCACCGCATCCTTAACACCCTCAAAGTTCGAGGATATGTGCAACAGCATGATAACACCTGATTGTACAGCCTCGGATTGCGGACCCTAGAAATCGGAACACTGGC
>JBKQRG010000051.1:0-5047 GCA_052144015.1 Desulfomonilaceae bacterium | reverse complement strand
CAAGTATAATATCGCCTTTACTAAAGGGGGGATTCTCACTCCCCCTTTTCTAAAGGGGGATACAGGGGGATTTGTGGAGGCGCCTGTCCTGCCATGCACCGCTCGCAATGACAGCCTTTGGCCTATGGTAAACAAAGGACTACTTTCAAATCGATGGCGGAAACTACGGACATACTGATCACCGGAGCGAGCGGGTTGCTCGGGGCCAATCTAGTATTGTGCGCAAAACGTCATTTCACGAACGTTGTGGGCGTATATGGTCGGTTCAAATTCGTTTTCCCTGATGTGGCTACTGTACAGGCCGATCTAACCAATCTTTCGGAGACACGCGATCTTGTAAAGCGGTTTCGACCAAAATGGATCGTTCACACCGCGGCCATGGCGGACGTTGATTTTTGCGAAGAGCATCCGGACTCAGCTCGCCTGTGCAATGAGGAAATGACACGAAATATAGTTGAGGGCGCAGGCACTGTAGGAGCACGCATCGTTCATATTTCGACCGATGCGGTTTTTAACGGAGAAATAGGCGGTTATTCAGAAGAGGACAATCCCGAGCCGATCAATGTTTATGCTGCGACCAAATTGGCAGCAGAAAAGATCGTTCAAGAGGATATAGAGAACCACTTGATTATCCGAACCGCGATTTATGGCTGGAACATGCAGGACAAACTCAGTCTCGCTGAATGGGTGTTGCAGCGCCTGGAAACCGGGACAACTATGCCGGGGTTCAAGGATGTGTTCTTTTCCCCCATTCTGGTAAACGATCTGTCGGACCTCATTTTGCAGATGATCTCCCGCGAAATGAAGGGCTTGTATCATGTGTCAGGCTCCAAGGCGTGCAGCAAGTTCGATTTCGCAGTGAACCTGGCCGATATCTTCAATTTGGATAGTAATCTCGTTCAACCGGCTGGGCTGAGTGACGTCCCCTTGAAGGCCCCACGGCCCAAGAATATATCATTACGGACAGACAAAATCAGCCGGGTGGTTGGCATTCCTATGCCGGATGTGGATGCCGGTTTGCGACGTTTTAAGCAATTGAGAGATTCCGGATTCGTGAAACGACTCAAGGCCATGAGAGGGTGACAAGTCGTGCCAAAGCTCAACATTCGTGACCGCACAATAGGAAATGGCGAGCCGACATACCTGGTCGCTGATATAGCAGCGAATCATGACGGAGACCTCGAACGGGCTAAAATGCTCATTCATCTGGCGGCAGAAGTGGGTGCGAACGCAGTCAAATTTCAGCACTTTCGAGCGCCTTATATCGTCAGCGAGCGTGGTTTTCAAGCCTTGGGTGCTCAGCTTTCACATCAAGAGAAGTGGAAGAAATCCGTTTACGATGTCTATGTGGACGCAAGTCTCCCATGGGAATGGACGGCTGCTCTCAAATCGGAATGCGACAGAGCCAAGATAGATTTTTTCTCTGCGCCGTATGATTTGGAGACACTCGATAGATTGGATCCACATGTTTCAATGTTCAAAATCGGGTCCGGTGACATCACTTGGCCGGAAATCATTTTGGCCATAGCGAAGAAGGCGAAACCTGTATTTCTCGCCACAGGGGCGTCGGATATCCTGGATGTGCAGCGGGCGGTGGGGATTATATTGTCAGTTAACCCGCAACTGGTCTTGATGCAATGTAACACAAACTATACGGCGGATCCGGAGAACTTCAAGTACATCAACCTGAATGTCTTAAAAGCGTATCAAGTGATGTTTCCGGGAGTAGTCCTGGGATTGTCCGATCATACACCGGGACATGCTACGGTCCTGGGAGCGATAGCTCTGGGTGCTTGTGTTCTGGAAAAGCACTTTACCGACAATACCCAACGTGAGGGGCCGGATCATCCGTTTTCTATGACGCCCGGTCCTTGGAAAGAAATGGTGGAGCGTATCAGAGAGCTGGAAGCCGCCATGGGCACAGCGAGCAAATCTGTCTGTGAGAACGAGAGGCAGACCGTTATCGTTCAGCGACGCTGCCTGAGAGCGTCTCGAGACCTAAAAGCCGAGGATATCCTCACGCGGGAAATGATTGATGTTTTGAGACCTGCCCCGGCAGACGCTATTTTCCCGTATCAATTGGAAACCATTCTGGGCATGCGCCTCCGTGTCGATCTTCCTGCCGGGGAAGCCTTCCGCTGGACAATGTTGGAGTCCTGTGAGTAAAAGGGATTTCAATTCCGACTGTGCGAATCCTTTATTTCACCAACGGTTACACGCCGCACGATAGGCGTTTTTTGTCGAAGCTCGCGGATTCAGAGCATGATATTTGGTTTCTGCGATTAGAAGACGAGCGGCCACTCCAAAATGAGCTGCCGGCGAGAATCAATTTGGCGAAATGGCGGAACGTTCCAGGCAAGAATACTGTTGCAGAAAAATGCCTTTTCTTTATGCCGGATTTTGAAAATATTCTGGGTGAAATTAAACCGGATCTTGTTCACGCGGGTCCGATTCAGTCCTGCGGATTCATGACCGCTCTGAGCGGATTTCACCCTTTCCTGGCAATGTCATGGGGATCGGATATCCTGGCGGACGCTGATAAAGATCCATTCTGGCGCTGGATAACTTGTTACACATTGCGGCGTTCCGGCATGCTGCTGTGCGATTGCGATGCCGTGCGCATCAAAGCGCAGGGTTTAGTCGAATACCCGGCACAACGATTTGTACAGCTGCCGTGGGGTGTTGATCTTAAAGCATTTTCCGCCGGAGAGGCTTCGCTTAGCTTGCGAGAGAAACTCGGTTGGAATGACGCCTACGTAGTGCTCTCCACAAGATCATGGGAACCGATTTACGGCATTGATATAATCCTGAGCGCATTTCAAAAGGCATACAGCCGGGACCCACGAATGCGCCTCATATTGCTTGGAACGGGTTCCCGGGCTGCACAAGTGGAAGATTTCATAAAATCTCATGAATTGACTCATGCTGTTCACATTCCAGGCCCTGTCGTTTCGGCATTTGTCTCCGATTTCTACAGGGCAGCGGATCTGTACATTAGCTGCAGTCATAGTGATGGGACTTCAGTTTCGTTGCTGGAAGCCATGGCGTCTGAATTACCGGTAATTGTGACCGACTTAGCGGCTAATCGGGAATGGGTCGAGCATGGGGTTAATGGTTGGCTCGCCCTTGACGGGGATGCGGATGAATTCGCAGGGTCGCTAATGTCATGTGCAAATATGTCTCACGAAGATCGCCGAAAAGTCGGGGCTTACAATCGCCGCATAGTGGAAGACCGTGCCGATTGGGACCAAAATTTTAGACGACTGCTTGCCGCATACGAGAAGCTCTGTACCAGCGGCTACAAGTCATGATTTCCAAATTACGATGAATGAACGTATACGCATAATCATATTCTTTTCGCTCATTTTTGTATGGCTTTTCTTTCTCGGCAGGGCCGGATTGCCGCTCGCCCACGAGTGGCTGGATCCAGCGGCCATGAGGGATACCGGGACCGTGTTCAGTTATCTTGTATCTCGGCCTGACCCTCTGCGATCTCTTGTGTTGGCAAGCCTGCAACACGTGGAAGGCCCATTACAATTTATCATCCTCAATTTGTATTGTCTGGCTATAGGGGACAAATTTCCTCTGAACCCTCTTACAATGCAATTCCCTAACACAATATTCGCATTTCTTACTTGTTTGTTCGCTTTTCTCCTATGCAAAAAACTTTTCTCTATTCGGATGGCTTTTTATTGCGCGGCGGCTTTTGCTCTCTTTCCATGGCTGGCGCACACGATTCGTCTTTCTGAATATTGGAATACTTTATCCTGTTTATTCCATTTCAGCACATTTTATTTCTTCGCGTGTTTTATGAAGGAATCGGATTCCTCATTCTACAAGATTGCTGCGCCGACATCTTTGATGCTATATATGCTGATATTCTTGGATTGGCCCATGTACATCTTTTGTTTGTTTGTCTTCTTCTTTCTGAGCGGAAGATTCAGGGCCGTGTTGCGGAATCCCTATAATGCTATTCCTGCTATAGTCATTTTGTTTATGATTATTTGGGCCGTGGCTTTAACCATAAAATTTGGTCAAGG
This sequence comes from Desulfomonilaceae bacterium, assembly GCA_052144015.1. Lineage (GTDB taxonomy): Bacteria > Desulfobacterota > Desulfomonilia > Desulfomonilales > Desulfomonilaceae > DATJPW01. The sequence continues at coordinate 1,007 of JBKQRG010000051.1, read as the reverse complement.
CGGCCTCCGTACTTCACGTCTGGTGTATCCATTTTGGCGATTGTGGGCAGAAACGAGCAAATTTTCAATGGAGAGGCTCTGGGAACACACGTTATTGCCCTGGGGCACGGAGGTGCTGTTGGCTTTCGGCGGGCTGGTCGCTTATGCGCTCCATTTCAGAAAGCACCTGATGTCGAACAGAGTAGGCCGAAGTCTTCTCGACTCGATGTGCATATGGCTCGTATTGGCTACGCCGCCTCTCATGATGTCGTCCGGGTCCCCGCAATACGTATATGTATTAGCCATGCCCACCGCGGCGCTGGCCGCCTTCGCCCTCTCGAATATCCGTATTCATTATGGATTGGCAATGGTGTTTATAATGCTTGTCGTCCAAGTTTACTTGGTAACGGAGGGTAACTTCAAGTTCAAGATGGATGAGAAGCGCCGCATTTTGGCCGCGGCTTGCTTCCTGATCGAGCAGCGCCCGGACTTGTTGGCTCCCGAAAAGACCCCGTTTGCGTCCGGCCACGATCGCTGGGGAGAGGGGGGCAAAGCCGGTGCCGTGACATCGTACATGAGGGGCCCAAGTAAGGCTCTTGTAATGCCGTACGAATTCCCGGCCGCTCGCCCCGGAACATCGCACATCGCCCGTTTCGATGCCTTCGTAAGCGCTTATAAGAATGAGGGTAAGATCCTGGCTGACTGGATTATTCTGGGCTCAGAGGCTCTGTCCGACAAGAACCCCGCTTGCGATTTCTTTCGCAGCTTCTTGAACGATCCGAATGTCCGGTGGATCGCCCGCTTTCGTGAAGAAAACGGCGAGGAAATATACATTGGAGAGGTCACCGAAGCCGCGGGGGTCCCGATTGAGGAAGCGCCGTTGTTGGATGTGAAGTCTCTGTCGGACCGATACGAGGCAAAATACGACAGACTAAGCTTTCTGAAGAATAATGTGCAGTACACGTGGCACTATTGATGGGAAAGCAGTCGGCTACCCAAGACAAAAGTGCCCGATGAAATTAGTTCGT
>JBKQRG010000050.1:0-17719 GCA_052144015.1 Desulfomonilaceae bacterium | reverse complement strand
TAAATTGGACAACGTTTTCGCCACGCCTCATGTGGCCGGGGTAACGAGGCAGAACAACGAGGGCACAGGAAGAATCGTGGCTGAGAATATAGGTCTCATCAAGCAAGGGAAAACGCCTCTCTATTGTGTTAATCTCGCCGAGGTACGGCGATCAAGAGGGGGCGATTCCTGAAGATTCCTATGGTGGGTTAGGCGTGTGTTGCCTCAGGACCACTGCCCCTTGAGTTGAAGCCGCGTGTGATGTACAGACTGCCTACAAAATCTTTTCAGGCACTTGCTCCGAGGCTTCGGTCTTTTAAGCCTAAATAGTTTATACGTATCGTGGAAGACCGTTTCTTCTCCATCTTCAATAGCTGGGGCAAGATAGGAACCCACACGACACCTTTCAGGCAACCTTATTAAGCATGGTAAGACTATCGATAGCCTCAATCACGGCGTCACGATATTGAACCAGGGGTCGAACCTATCCATCAGGGTGAGCAGTTCACCAAGCGCTTCCTTCTTGCCCTGAATTTTCGTCTCGCCTAAGCTGATCTGCTGCTCCAGGCCTGCTTGGCTCAAAAGCATCCGGTTGAGCGCCTTCCTCGATGTGGTAACAGTCGCGTCCGCATTTTCGGACTGTTTATCGGCCGAGTGGTTCAACACTCCATTCTCCAGGGCCAAAATACACTTCTCATTCGTATCGGTGAAGTTCAGGTTGAGTGAGATCTTCTTGCCCTCAGCTTTGGGGCCGTTCAACTTCACGGCCAGGTAGTCGAAAAGCAGATCAAGGCTCATGGCAGTAAGGCTGTCGACGCGAGTGGCTACAGGAACCTTCTTGACACCGTCTCTCAGCTCTTTCGCCCCAGTCAAGTAAAAATTGCGCCAGGGGCCGGACTCAGCCTGGTAACCTAGTTGTTCCAGTGTGTCGGCCTGGAGCTTTCGTGCGGCCTGGTTCCCGGGGTCCGCGAAGACCACGTGATTTACCACTTCAGCCACCCACCGGTAGTCACCCTTTTCGAAGGCCTCTTGAGCCCTATTGAGCGTGGCATCCGCCCCGCCCATGTATTCGACATACCTTTTGCTCGCCTCAACCGGAGGTAGGTTGTGGAGGTTGGCCGGGTTGCCGTCGAACCAGCCGAGGTACTTGACATACGTCGCTTTGACGTTGTGGTTCAGGGTGCCGTAGTAACCTCTCATGGCCCAGTGCTGCTCTAATTCCTTTGGGAATTTGATCATCTCCGCGATTTCCACCGGAGTGTGACCATGGTTGGCCAACCGTAAAGTCTGATCGTTAATGAATCGGTACCCGTCACGTCCCTTGCTCAACACCTCGATGACGCGGGAATTGCCCCACACAGGCCAATGGTGCATCCCATACATTATCTCTGATTTGGCTCCCCACCGGTCAATCGTCTCATTCAGGTACTTTGACCAGGCGAGCGGGTCGCGAGTCTTGGCGCCGCGTAGAGTATAGGTGTTATGCATAGTATGGCAGCAATTCTCAGCGGCTGTTACCGCCTTGAACTGTTCAATGAACCAGTGCATCTCGGCCGGAGCCTCGGTGTCGGGAGCAAGGAGGAACTCAAAATCCAGTCCGCCAATATTCATCTTCTGCCCTGTGTTGGTGATAAGGTGCGTTGGCGGTACCAAGTTGACGGTCCCCGTGGAGAGGGTCACTCCCAAGCCTGAACCTACTTGTCCTTTCGGCCCACACGGTAGTAGGTTGCCGTACATGTAGGTCGCGCGTCGATACATAGCGTTGCCTGCCAGCATAGTTTCGGCCACAGCAGCCTCGAGGAACCCAACCGGCGCCACGATCATCACCTTTCCGGCTTTGACGTCGTCCTCGGATACGACCCCTAGCACTCCTCCGTAATGATCCGTATGGCTGTGAGAGTAAATCACGGCTAAAACCGGCTTTTGGGGGCGATGCTGATAATAGAGCTCCATGGCTGTCTTGGCCGTCTCCGCCGAGATAAGGGGGTCAGCCACGATGATGCCGTCTTTGCCTTCAAAGATAGTGATGTTCGAGATGTCGGCCGTGCGGACTTGGTAAAGACCGTCAACGACCTTGTAAAGGCCTCCCTGGACCACGAGTTGAGACTGTCTCCACAGGCCAGGGTGTACCGTGTCCGGAGTCGGTGCGTCTTCTTTTATGAACGAGTACCTGGTGAGGTCCCAGACGGGTTCTCCCTTGGCGTTCTTAATTACCCCCCCGTTAGCGAGAGGTCCTATGAAGCCTTGCTTTGCATCTTCGAAATCTTGTTTGTCCCCGAACGGCAGCTCGCCCATAACCGTTGCATTGCAATGTTTCGTTATCTCGGTGGCCTCTTTTGGCTCGTAGGTCGAGATCGACACGTGATGCCCTTCGGCGTGGACAGACCCAGGAAAAGCGTTAATGCCTAGAGCGGCCGCTGTGCTCCAGAGAGCCGACATCTTCAAAAAGACTCGGCGACCCATATTCTTGAGGCTCAACATACCGTTTCCTCCTTGCCAGGGATTCCGCATTATCTGGAATTATGGTGTGGCCTTGCCGTCTCGGAGGCTTTGGAGGTCACTGAACGGTCGCAGAATAGGTCATTTGACTGTGAGGCGGCCCCCTATGGCCACCCTCAAGATCCGAGAGAGGCAAAACCGTCGTCACGTTGACGAAAATGTTTATTCTAGCGGTCTTTGAGGTATTTAACCACGTTTGTCGGGTTACCTCTTGCTATGATTATTTTGATTGAGGCATGCCCACACATTGGGCCAATGTGATCTTTTGGTCGGGCCGAAGCTTCATAATCGCGGCCAGCTTTTCCCTGTCAATCAATGCCCGCACCACAGTGGCCAACCCCTCGGATGCACAATATAAATACACGTTCTCGCTGACAAAACCTGTGTCCGCTGCTGGCAGCGCCAGCTTGTCCGCCTCGTCCCTATCGGTAATGCGCGAGTAATCTGCTACGTACACAAGATTTACGGGAGCGCTTTTCACGTAGTCCTGTGTACCCGTGGCGGCACGTATGTCCTGAGAGAGAATAGGCTGCAAACTGTGTGTCTTTGCTTCGTAAAGGAAAAGACCCTCTGCTGTTGCAACGTACACATCAATCTCCTGCTTGTTCCGAGCGGATGGCGCAGTTCGTTTTCCGGAGTCGGGGCGATTTATCCCGCACGCTGCCCAGAGCAAGTTAGAAAGGGTCTGCGCTGGAAGCTTTTCATCTTTAAAATCGCGAGAGGTTTTTCTGGCCTTGAGAACTTCCATCAAGGGCTTTCCGATGGTTAGTTGTGGTTCAGGAAGCTTTACCGGTTTTAGGTCTTCTGCGATTGCGGCTGTTCCCACGGAGAATGCCGCAACCAATGACAATGCCAAGAACAATTTACTTTTCACAAGCCACCTCCCGTTATTCTGATAGCGTCTAGAAGTAATCTTCCCCTTGAACAAATTCCAGACGCTCATTTAAGGGGAAAAATTTCATAATTTGACAGCGCTCTTTTTTCGTTTCCTTCCATCCTTAGCCTCGAAAATGTATTTCGTCAACGGAAGCGAGACTTTTGAGGCGAGAAATTAGAGGAGAGTTTTGGCACCTGATGGGCTGGATGTGTCTCAAATTTTTCTGGTTGACGTACTCGGCAAGTTTCCCTTGCGGTATGGCCCAAAGTTACTTTCTTGGAGGCGCCTTTGTGTAAGGCTCAATCGAGGGGTTTGTACGCAGTCTCCTGGCGGTGGCTGATGCACCACAGAGCCACTGCGAGCCAAGCTACCATATAGAAGGCCGGCCCCAGGTTCCAATTCTCCCTCTTCAGCATCCACTCGGCCACCATGGGCGCGGTTCCCGCGAACAGGCCCATCGCCAGGCTGTATGAGACCGACAAGACTGTGCAGCGAACGTCTCTCGGCAGCATCTCGCTTATCATGACACCCTGCACCCCGAAGACAACCCCCATGGGCACAGCCATCAGAAGTTGGCCGACCAGGAAGGCGGCAGTCGGTCCTGGGGACGGTCCACCCGGCCACAATGCAAACCAGACACAGAGAGAAAACGCAGGGACAGCAAAGGCTGCCATAGCCAGATTGGTTATAAGGGAAACCCGTTTCCGCCCGAAACGATCTGAAAGCCAGCCTCCCAACACCGTGCCAGGAATCGTTACGGCAAGTCCTATCGTGTTCATCTCTTCAATATGCGATGCACCAGCCTCCATAGCTATATGCAGGACAAATACGAATACGAGGTACAGCACGACGTTCGCACCCGTCACGATGCCTATTGCCTGGACCAACTCTCGCCAGTGGGCCTGCAGCGCTGCAAATGCATGCATTTTGCCCTCACCGTGCGACCCGTCATCGTACAAGGTTTCGGGAATCCTTGTTCTTATCACGACACCAAAGATCATAACGACCAGCCCCAATAGGAACGGGATGCGCCAACCCCATTCCGCGAGTGCATCGTGGCCTATAAGAGAGCGCACCAGCCAGACAGCCATGCTGGAAAGAAGAATCCCCATCATGGTTCCTGTCGTGGCCAGGCTGCTCAGGAGACCCCGACGCCCGTGAGGGGACACTTCGGAAGCATATGCCATGGAGCCAGTGTACTCGCCGCCTACGGAGAAACCCTGGGCAAGGCGCATCAGAACCAGCAAGGCCGGTGCCAGCGTTCCGATACTCTCATGAGTGGGCAGGAGGCCTATGGCGCAGCTTGAGGCTCCGAGAATGATAATCGAAAGGACAAGCATGATCCTGCGCCCGATCCTGTCGCCCACCCGCCCGAGAACCAGTGCTCCCAGAGGCCGCGCGAGATATCCGATGGCAAATACCGCGAACGCTGCGATGGTCGATGCCACGGGGTCGTGTGAGGGGAAGAAGAGCGGACCGATGTATGGCGCCAAATAACCGTACAGGGCAAAGTCGAACCACTCCAGGACGTTGCCCACAGTACTGGCTGTGATCGCCTGCCCCAGCGCATTCGTCCGGCGTTGTGATGGTACCGTAGCCTTCATATATCAACCAGAATCATGCGGCCGCCCTAATACGCGCACCTGCTTTTCAGCAGCCACAAGCTGATCCATATTCTGCCCATCACGGATCATCCTTGCGTCCTTGAACCCCGCGCTCTCCAGGTCTTCTTTCACTTCGTCAAAGGTATAGTTATTGCCGCCGCTAGTCATAGCCAGCATGATCACCGCAAAAATGGCTCCTGCGACGGGAAAAGTTCGAGTGGGATCCATGATGTGATCTCGTATGAGTATCGTGCCCCGCGGTTCCAGGCTTTTGTAAACATTGCGGAAAAGGTGCCGATTCATTTTTCGGCTGTTGCTGTGTATTATTGCGGATAACAAAGCGAGGTCATTCCCGGTCGGCAGGCCATCCGTAGTATAATCACCGGCTACAAATTTCACACGGTGGATGAGAGCGCTTTCAGTCAACCTCCCTCTACCTATTTCAACGACTTCAGGGAGATCGAACAACGTCGCCTTCAGATGGGGCGCTTTTCGCAAAAAGGCCATCGTATAAGTACCTAGGCCACCTCCCACATCCAGCATCTTGGTGTAGCGAGATAGCTCCAATGAATCTGCAATGATCGGGGCCAGGGGCCGGCCCACTACGTCCATAGCCTCTATGAAAACCTTGGTTTCTTCTGCCGCTTCTTCTGCTGGACGGGACACACGTGCTGCCACATTGGGATTTTCTCCTGTCTGAATTATACGAGTCAGGTGTAACCAACTCTCCCAGGAGCTGCCTCCAAGACGGATCATGGGCAGAATCGAATCCTCGCTGCCCCGGACCAGATATTTTTCCACTACCTCGGCGAGGCGGTACTTTCCATCAGCTCCGCGGATCAACAGGCCCTGAGCCGCAAGGGCATCCATCAATATTCTCAGACCGCGGGTATCCCAACCCTCTGCGGCGCAAAGTTCCTCGACGCCCCGGGGACTGTCCTTTAGTTTTGTGAACAAATCCAATTCCGCGGCAGTCATCAGGATCCTTGGCGCCATGAAGCCAAGAGCCAAAGCCAGGAAGCTATCTCGTGTCCATTCCCGCAACATGTTCAGCTCCTAATCAATTGGAATTATACGGCGGTCTTGCCATTTTAGGGATGTTTTCCCCGGAATCGGGCAGTGCCTCTGCATAAAGCTTCGGCATTCGCTCGTGACCAGCTCCTAGTCCAGATCTTTCTGGACAGGCTACACATTGGCATGAAGAGGTATTCCGTAGAGAATAGCTCTTGCCAGCACCCAAATAACGTCTTAAGGCGGCAATTCACTTGGGCAACGGATGCAGCGGGGCAGGCTTCCCGTCCGGCACGGCCGTGCGAGTACCATTCATTATCATAGCTACGAACGTGTAATAACCGTTGATGCCCAGCATATCGATAACGCCTTGCTCGCCAAAACGAGCCAGGGCACGGTCGTACGTGGGGTCTGAAATGCACTTGTTAGCATGTAGCTCGCTGCAGAAATCATAGACGATTTCTTCGTCCTCGGACATTCCGGAAGGTCGACGCCCTGCAGCGATGGCTTGAACCACTTCGGGTTTGATTCCTGCCTTGATAGCGATCGGCTCGTGGAAGTACCACTCGACCTGCTGGGTCCAGTGCCGCGCAACGACGAGTATGACCAGCTCACTTAGCTTGTTGCCGATGGCGCTCTTGTACCGAAGATACTCGCCCATGCGCTGCGCTCGGTCCATTAGTTCCGGGCTACGGATCAACGGAACGTACGGGCCGCGGAACTCGCCACGGGGACCTTTGGTAATCTCCTCCGCGTATTTCTTCTGGAGGTCGTTCATTTTCTCAAGAGGGATGGCTGGCATGCGATCTTGTGCAGCAACGAGCACAGATAGCCCCAGAACGAATATGCTTGCTAATATAAGCTTTTACGCAATCATCGTCAGTCTCCATGCATGACTATTGATTATATTTTTTCCTTGTACCAACCTGTCTCCATAATTGAAAGCGCATATTGGTGTTATTTGCCAAATAGGGTTATCAGTAAAAAAAAGACCCTATTTCCGCTGTCCGGCTTGGGCCATGCTCAAGGCTGTCAGCGACGCGGACAATACTCAACGCCATAGATTAGGATGACATTTGACAAGGGCGAGACCGAAATTTTCACCAAAATTTCGAGTTCAATTCGGAAGGGGGCCCCGGACTAGCACTGAAGCGAAAACAGGGAGGCATCTTTGTCTAAGCTTCACTGTAGGCACAGTCGGTTAGGCTGGCAGTCCCTGTTTTCCTTTCTAGCGGTTCACGGCGCCAATGTTTTCAGAGATACCTTCAATGCCTGTTCCAAAGAGGCTCCGGGCGTGCATTCTTGCACCGCCCTTTTTGCAGTTTCTCGGGCAATGGCATCCCTGTAACCAAGATTGATAAGAGAGGACACTAATTCTTCTTCTACAGCGGCTGCGGCGGAGGATCGGGGAGTGGATACGCTTCCGAAACCAACTTTGATGATTTTGTCTTTCAGCTCTAGGACAATGCGCTCCGCTAACTTTTTACCGATGCCCGGTATGCATGTGAATCCTTCAGCATCACCCCCGAGCACGGCTTGCGCGAAGCGTTCAGGAGACATCCCAGAAAGTATGACAAGAGCTAAACGAGACCCAATTCCCGTGACTCCTAGTAGCATCTCGAACAGCGCTTTTTCTTCATGGTCGATAAAGCCGTAGAGTTCCAAGGCGTTTTCCCTGAGCGCAGTGTGCACGTACAGGAAGACTTCGCCATCTTGCGGTAGGGCCAAGAGAGTGGAAAGGGGAACAGCTACGTCGTACCCTACTCCTCGAACATCAATGGTCACGCGATTGATGCCTCTGAAGAGCGGCTTTCCTCGCAATGAGGCAATCATCTAGGAGCCCCGCTTGTAAAGCTTTGGGAAGCTTCATTTGTCTTCTGGTTCTTGAACATAGCGCATTCTGAAACAGACGAAAAATCACATGCGCCGCTATTTCAGGCTTATGCCTTGTTGTCTACCTTTTCCTTGAGCTCTTTCCCGAGCTTAAAAAAGGGAAGTTTCTTCTTGCTGACCGCTATCTTTTCCCCCGTTTTCGGATTGCGACCGGTGTAGTCCTTGTATTTTTTCACCACGAACGATCCAAAACCCCGTATCTCGATCCGGTCGCCATTGACAAGAGCCGTAGACATGGTTTCAAAAGCCAAGTTGACGATTTCCTCGGACTTGCGCAGCGGAAGATCCGCCTCCTTGGCGAGGTCCACAACAAGATCTGATTTGTTCATGGCAGATTTCAGCCCCTGTCCCTCATTTTGCTTTGTGTACCAGGTCCTTCAGCGACTTGGATGCTCTAAAGCGGGGAATATTACCTGCCGCGATCTTAATTTTTTTCATGGTCTGAGTAACCCCATCACGAGCCTTTCTATGGACTACAATGAAGGTGCCCAGGTGGGGAATGGGAACTTTAACGGTCTTTTTCTTCAATGAATCTTGAATGGATTTCACGAACGCACCAACAGCCGCAGCGGCTTCCTTCTTTGTAATACCCGCTTCCTTGGCCATCCAGTTGACCAGTTCGTCTTTGGTCATGACACATACCCCCCAAGCACATGAAGACTTAGTGAAGTGAACACATCCAAGGATGGCGGGATCTTATTGATACCGGATCGTATTGTCCAGAGAAATTGCACTGAGGCCCGTGTAATCAATTCTGCACGACTTTCTCTTTTCGGCAAGGGGGTAAAGTATGGCCGTTTTCACAACATTGCGGATACGCGACCGGCTGCGTAATCAAATCCTCTCATAATCATATGAATAAATTTAAAGGCTAGTAGGTCTCTGCTTGAGGTAGACCTGATCAAAAAGAAGGGGGCGCAGGTTCACGGACCGCGGAAGATGTCGGTGACAAAGCTCCAGTAGATGCGGGGAGTGGAGTAGTCTTGCTATCTCGGGACATCCCGTTCAAACGGGGAGTGCGGGATTCGGGCTGCTCGGCGGCAGGTGTTGGGTTGTCACCGGATCTATAAACTCAGGAGGCATCCCATCCATGCGGTGGAAAATTTAATGAGTTTGCGGGCAAGCCGTCAGTGGGATAACAATAAACGAATCGGATGCTCCCATTCGGGATTTTTGTTTGCTTTACAGAAGGGGAATCCGATGTGTTTAAGCATGAGAACCGACCGGAAGACCCATTTGCAAAAGACGATTCCCAGGCGGCGGGAAGATTACGGTTGACCGGGGGGCAGACGATGAGGCACATTGAAAAAGGTGTCAAAAAGGCTTTTTCATCAGCGTAACTGGGTTTTGGCTCTGTCCGTCTTGTGGGAGGGGATACGGAGGACTTTGCACTGCTGAGAGTGCCTCCTTTGATCGGCCAACGGCCCCAAGACAACTGAAAGAGCAACACTGCCGTATAATTCCAGATAGGAAGGCAGGAGACATATGGCAATAGAAGGATTCACGGTATATTCCAGCGAGGAGGCGCAACTATACAACCGATATCGTTGGTGGCTGGGTCTGACGTGGGGAGACGTGCTGGATAAGGTCAGCGATCTATACCCGCGCAAAGTTGGTCTCGTGGATGACGATGGGCGGCTGACATATAGGGAGTTACGGCAAAAGGTTGATTGTCTTGCCTTGGGCCTTATGGACCTTGGCATAAAACCGACAGACCGCGTCCTGCTACAGGTTCCCAACTGGTGCGAATACGTGTGGGCATTTTTCGCGCTGCAGAAGATCGGGGCGATTCCTATCCTACTCCTACCTAGGCACAGGGAGACGGAAATAAACTTTCTTTCGCAACTTACTCAGGCCAAAGCATGGATCCTTCCCCTGAAGAACCGGAATGTAGATTACAGGCCGATTATTCAAAACGTTGCGAGGGAAACCCCAACAATTGAGAACATCATCACGGTTAGAGAAGAACGATGTAGCGGGTTTCTCCGTATGGAAGACCTTGCAAGCCAGAGGCCTCTGACGTCGGAAAATTTATCACAGCTCGCCGAGCGTAGACCCGATCCTATGGAGGTCGCCCAGATAATGCCCACCGGTGGCACGACGGGCCTACCCAAGGCAGTTCCCAGGACCCACAATAGTTTTCTGTGCAACGCAGAATACCATTCCAAAGCCTGGGAAATTACCAGCCAAGACACGGTCCTAACCATTGCCCCTGTGTCCCATGCCCAGGGAATGTTCTGCGGGGTTGGCGGCGCCTTCATCAATTATGCGAGGCTGGTACTCATCGATTCTACAGACCCGGCTGATATCTGCAAGGTGATTGAAAAGGAGAAGGTATCGGCCATCCCCACCGTGCCGGCTTTGGTGAGCAGGCTTGTGAACTTTGACGGTCGGAAGAATTTCGATCTCAGCTCTCTGAAGAAAGTGTACTCCGGCGGCGGTCCCAGCAGCCCGGACCTGGTGATGGCTGTCCGTGAGAAACTGGGATGTGCGTTTGTCAACGTATTTGGGTCTTCGGAGGGCACGAACTCGATGACAAGGCTGGACGATGACCTGGAGGTGATCTGCAACACCGTCGGGGTCAAGTGCTGCCCGTATGAAACTTACAAGATCATCGACCAAGAAGGGATTGCACTGCCCCCCAACACGGTAGGCGAGTTCGTAAGCAAGGGACCTGGGATATTCACCGGCTATTTTGGGGCCGGTGATGAAAATGGAGACCTCTTTACGCCGGATGGCTTTTTCCGTACCGGCGATTTGGCAAGGATAGACGAAGTCGGAAATATAACCATCACCGGTAGAATGAAAGACATCATCCTTCGCGGCGGGGAGAACATTAGCGCTATCGAGATAGAGAATCTTGTGAGCACGCACGAGCAGATTGAAGCAGTGGCGGTAATCGGTATGCCGGATGAAGAATTGGGGGAGCGAATTTGCGCCTATGTCCAAACTCGTCCTGGCAGCGAAGAGGTCACGTTCGACGATATCATCTCCTTCCTAAGGGCCAAGGGGGCATCGGTGCTCCAGCTCCCGGAGCGTATCGTGTTCGTGGACGGCATTCCCCTCACCAAGGTGGGGAAAGTCGACAAGAAGGCTCTTCGGGAAGACATCAGGAAGCGTATGGGACCGGCTTAGAATGGCCTTTTCCGAGGCTCTGAAGATGAGGATTCTTGATGATAGTGCGTCCTAGGCTAAAGGATTAGGGATTCTCTGGCGTCAAGATCGGGTACGTGGGCTGGTTAATTTACTTGATTCGCTGCACCGACCTTTAATGTGAGAAGAAAAAGTTCAAATCGAGATTTTAAGCGGCCTTCACACATACCTTCCGATTGACTCGCCGAAATCCTCCCATTGATCAATGATCCGCTTCAGAACTGAGTCTTGTTACGTCCAACACTTGTTGCCAACGTCGTTCCTTCCGATAAAGACCCGTTCCGCAGAGTATAAATCTCCGGGTACCAGAATAGATTCATAAATCGATTTAGCTCTCGGAGTCCTCCGTCATGTGCAGGAGTACTTTGACTTCTCCGAGTTCCTTGATAATCTCTTTACATTTTAGGAATCCAGATGTCTTTGTAATCGGCATCAGCGAGTATGCCGGTTGCCTTAACAGCCAAAACCGGTCCGCTCGATTCAGGTCCTTATTTCAATCATGCCGCTTCTCCTCGAAAAGAAAACACTCAAAGCTAATTTTTCCATCAGGAATCAAGAAAGGAAATCAATCGGATGCTAATACAGTGACGGATGCCGCTCTGACAGCATTTGCTAAAAGCTAAGAATTAATGAAAATGAATGAAGAAGTAATTCTCAAAACTGAAAACGTCACCGTTAGAGTGTTATCTTTGGCGGCGGGAGAAAGCACCCCTTGGCACTTTCACAACGAAGTCACTGATAACATGTTCTGTTTGTCTGGTGATATACTTGTCCTTCTAAGAAATCCTGATGAAGAAGTCAGGTTACAGATAGGCCAACGCTGTGAGGTGTATCCGCTAAGGATGCATCAAGTTGCCAACATGGGCGCCAAGGAAGCCAAGTATTTGTTGGTTCAGGGCGTTGGACAATACGACTTCAACATCGTTGGTTCGTAACCAGTAGATATTCGCCCTGGCCTTGCATCAGACTGATACCTACTAACAAACTCCTACTAATTGGCATTCCATAAGAATCTTGATTTCTCTTGATACTTTTGAATTCACCTAGCAACTATCAGCATATTACTGTGATATGGACTACAATCAAAAGGGAATGGAGTGGTGGTAGGACAAGGAAATATTCAACAATCAAGACAAGAGTTCTTGCAGGTCGTATGCCTGTGGACTTGATTAATCAAATAAATCAGTTCAAAGCAAGCAAGAGTTTTCACCTGGAAAGAGCTTTGCGGCTGTATGTTAAGGTTATGAACGAGACGGTTTAAAGAAACTGCGCAATGATCTTCTTGCCAAAAGAGCCGACAAATCCTCTCCTGTTCTGATAACATCTCGTGATGTCATGCAGTGTCAGGTGAGGCAGGGGCCTTTTTCAAGCGATTACAGGCGCATAGAGTCATCCCGCTCCGTAGGGAAGTGTTTTTCAAGACCGATCGAAAAAAGATCAATTTTGTTGGAAATTTTTTCCGGCAGAATTGATTGTACTGGGCAGCAGGAAACTACCCAACTTTTTTGAAAGGTTCCTGTGGCCAAACGGACGCTCAGCCCAAGAAATGGTTTGACGTTTGCTCAATAATCCTTTTGTAATAGAATTTATTTATCCGATTTTAGTTAAATTTTGAATTTCAGGTAAATGGTGCAGTATACGGCAAATGACAAAGGCACTGGTATTGATAATATTCACAGGGTTCTTTCTGCTTAGCTTTCAAGAAGTGATGTCGGCAGATTATGGTACGGATTTGTTAGGCAAGGTTTACTGCTGTCGTTTCGATTGTCTTTCGCGTCATTGTGCGGACAAGCCTCGCAGCTGTCACTACATAGAACAAGATCGATGTTTGCGTTGGATCGGGTTCGGTAATGCACGACAAGTGCGCAGCAGTGATGAGTGTCCGTTTGCGAGTAAAGATTTTAGCCGCCAACCACGAGCGAACGCGATTCTGAATAGATATTTGAAACGGCGCGGCCTTTGTCTTGTCTCTCGCTCGAATATCCGCTCGGGGATAACAGGCAGCAGTACAGGCTTCCCGATTGTCACAAGTAACCTGCCTCGAACCTCCTGATATGAAAAGGACTGGGAATTACGATGTTTGAAGGTGCCTCGCTGGATGAAAGGGTATTCGAAGCAGTATTGGGTTCGCTGCATGAAGGCGTCATGCTGCTCGACAAGGCCGGCCGGGTTATGCTGGTCAACGAGGCCGCGGCAACCATCGTAGGCATTCCTGAGAAGGAGGTTCTTAGGCGCCACATCGGGAGAGTCATTCCAGACAGCAGCCTGATCGAAGCGCTGGGTAATGGAGAGACGCAGGTCCAAGTGAAGGGTGTTATCAATGGTAGGATATACATTATAAGCGCCGCTCCAGTAGGAGACGACTCGGGAATTTGGGGCACGCTGGCAATATTTCGTGAGGCGCCGTCCCCGCAAAGAGTCCCGGAGGCAGTTGCGGAAAGCGCCAAGATAGTTAAGCAGCTGGACGAAACAAGAAGAGAGCTTGAACTTATCATAGAGTCTTCGAATGATGGACTGTACATAACTGACGGTGAAGGCATAACTCTTCGCGTCAATAAAACATTCGAAGAAATAGCAGGTATCAAGGCGGACGAAATAGTGGGACACCATATGCGGGATCTGGTTGACGAAGGCTTTCTTTCCGAGTCTGTAACGCTCGAAATTTTGTCCATGAAGGAACCTCGACCTGTCACAAAAATATACAGCCTTCGCAACGGCAAATATGTGATCTCCACCGGCCGACCTGTTTTTGACGCACGGGGGGAAATCCATAGGGTTGTTACAAATGTGCGCGACATTACCTATTTTCGGGATTTCGAAAACAGACTGGAGGAAACCAGATCAGCCCTGGAGAAGAGTCGCGCAGAGGCAATAAGACTTCGATCCGAGTTTCTTATGGAAGCAGATGCGGTGGCGAGGAACGAAACGATGCTCCGGGTCCTGGACATGGTCAAGCAAGTGGCCCCTTATCCTACCACTGTGCTCGTCACCGGTGAGTCAGGCGTCGGAAAGGAGGTTGTAGCCAAACTGCTGCATCTGCTCAGCGGCAGGCAAGACGGACCCTTTATCAAGGTGAATTGCGGGGCCATCCCTGAGAGTCTCATTGAGTCAGAGCTTTTTGGCTATGAGCCAGGTGCGTTCACAGGAGCCGCGCGAAAAGGGAAACCCGGCATGCTGGAACTCGCTGAAACGGGACTCTTTTCCTGGATGAAATCGGTGAATTAGCTTTGGACATGCAGGTGAAGCTGTTGCAGGTGATCCAGGATCAGACGGTGATGCGGCTGGGTGGCGTTTCCAGCCGCTCTGTGAGCGTACGCTTCATTGCCGCCAGCAATAGGGATCTCACCGATATGGTCGAGCACAAGCTCTTTCGTGAAGATTTGTATTACAGGCTCAATGTAGTTAAGATCAATGTGCCGCCGCTGCGTGAGAGAAGGAGTGACGTTCCCGCGCTTGCCCTCCATTTTCTGAGAATATATTGCACGCAGTACAAAATCAGCAAAAAGATCTCGCCA
The DNA here is from genome assembly GCA_052144015.1 of Desulfomonilaceae bacterium. Lineage (GTDB taxonomy): Bacteria > Desulfobacterota > Desulfomonilia > Desulfomonilales > Desulfomonilaceae > DATJPW01. Next base: position 3,188 of record JBKQRG010000050.1, on the reverse strand, counting down.
CAGGCTATGGAGATCCTGCGCGCGTACACGTGGCCCGGGAATGTCCGCGAACTAAGGAATGTTGTGGAAAATCTTGTAATCATGGCGGCAGGTCGGGTCATAACACCGGAACAGCTGCCGCAGGAAATAAACCCCTATGCGCCGCGTAGACAGCAATCGGTGTCGGTGGCCGGCCTTGTCCCGCTCAAGGATGCTGTGACTCAAGTCGAGACTCAGCTTATTGCTAGAGCGGTACAGGAGTACGGGAGCATACGCAAGGCTGCCAAGGCGCTCGACGTCGCTCACTCCACATTATTGCGCAAGATAAAGATGTTAGGCATTGATAATCGAATGGTCGAATAACGCACCACATCCGGTGCAGTTCCGCACCATCTTGCCGCGCAAGTTCAGGAGCCTTTTCAGAGTAGTCCTCTAGTTAATACCAAATGCTGTGGTCCAAAAATAGACCATATTGGGCACGCTCTCGATAGTCTTCCGTGCTCTCATCTCTCCTCCTACATTCTCTGCGGGGCCTCTATCTATAAATAATCTTTCAATATTCACCAGCGCCATCCGTAGATTTCCCTCATCTCCATAATTTATGGAGTCCACGGCACGACCATTGCTTCTCAAAGGGTGCAGGCAGGCCTATTCCCGGATTGGCCGTCGCCGAACTGCGGCAGGGTTTCGCGCTGAAAGGAGCAACCCCGCACGCGATAACGGCCGAAGATATTGTCCGGGGCTGGATGTTGTCGAGCGTACTGGGGATGGTCGACAAGTCCTGCAAGGTGACAAGGAATCTGCTCACAGATGGTACGATGGCAGGTGACCATGGGCAGCGCAAAGAGATTTCAGACAAGGAGAGCGACAGTATGAGGGAGGTTATTAGTGCAGCAGAAGCCGCGAGATTGATAAAGGACGGGGACACCATAGCGGCGGTGACGTTCGGTCTTGCGGGTTGGGCGGAAGACGTAGCGCTTGCGGTTCGCGATCGCTATCTCGCTGTGGGACATCCCCGGGGTATCACATTCGTGCATGCCGCCGGTGTCGGTAACTGGAAAGGCCGAGGGGCCGGCGTGTGGGCGGAAGAGGGCACGGAGGGCTTGGTAAGGAAGGTTGTGACATCTCACATTGGTTCAGAGCCCCAGATGGCCAAAGCGGTGGAACAGGAGAAAATCGAGTGCTATTTCTGGCCCTTGGGCGTCATGTGCCAGTGGTATACGGAGATTGCAAGGCGTAAACCCGGCCTTCTCAGCAAAACAGGGCTGGGCACCTTTATCGATCCGCGGATTGAAGGCGGCAAAGTCAACAGCATCAGCAAAGACGATCTACTAAAGCTAGTAAACCTCGAAGGAGAGGAATGGCTGTTATACAAGAGTTTTCCGATCGACGTAACGCTCATAAGGGGCACTACCGCGGATGAAAAGGGCAACGTCAGCTTCGAGAAGGAAGCCATCGCATTGGAAGCACTGCCCGCTGCCATGGCGGCCAGGGCTAGCGGCGGCATTGTCATAGCGCAGGTGGAATACCTGGCGAAGGCCGGAACGTTGCATCCACAACGCGTCAAAGTCCCGGGTGTGTGCGTGGATTACATTGTGGTGGCGGAACGGCCGCAGATGCAAACCATGAGCACGCAGTTCAACGCGGCTCTTGCAGGCGATGTAAAAGTGCCTGAGGCCACCATTGCCCCAATGCCTTTTGACGAGCGGAAGATCATCGCCCGTCGCTCGGCGATGGAATTGGCAGCGGGACCCGTTAACCTGGGCATCGGAATCCCGCAGGGAGTGGCGAAAGTGGTTGCAGAGGAAGAGTGCAGCCATCTCATGATGCTCATTTCCGAGTCGGGCAATATTGGTGGAATCCCAGGCGTTGCTGGGGATTTCGGCGCCCACAGCAATGGCGAAGCGATGCTCCGGCAGGATCATCTCTTCGACTGGTTCGACTCCGGCGGTCTTGCCATGGCCTTTACCGGCCTTGGCCAGACGGATAAGGAGGGCAACGTCAATGCCGGGAAGTTCGGGACCAGACCCATGGGCGTGGGCGGCTTCATCAACACGACCCAGCATGCGAAGAAGGTGGTTTTCTGTGGGACATTTACCGCCAGTGGCTTGGAAATCAGGTCGGGCGACTGCACGTTGACTATCGTCAAAGAAGGCAAGATCAAGAAATTCTTGAAAAACGTCGAGCAGATTGCGTTCAGCGGCAAGCACGCTTGGAGTGTCAATCAGAAGGCTGTTTACGTAACGGAACGGGCCGTCTTTGAACTTACTCAGGGTGGTCTGATGTTAATTGAAATGGCGCCCGGCGTTGATTTGGAAAAAGACATATTGGCGAACATGGAATTCAAACCGATCATTTCCCCGGATTTGAAACTGATGCCGGCGGGTATCTTCAGACCCGTGTGGGGAGAATTGAAATACGAGTTGGAGGCCGACCATCCAAGGAACATCCTGCTTTCGCCTGTTGAAGCTCCCGGATTTCAGCAAGGCCGAATGCGGATGCATGGATAAGCGGGCCTCCGTACGGTTTAGGCTGAGTGTGTAGCCGGGTTACGAGCCGGCAAGGCAGGGAAAGCATCGAACAAGTGTCTGAAACGTAAACACATCAAGTAAAACCGAGAGTGATTATTGCCTAGAGCAGTAAATTGAAGCAAGCGACAATTCCGCGCGAGTTCGAGATTGGATTGCAGAGCGAGTGTCCCAAATTTCGAGGCCGCCGCATTATTCTCGGGAATATGAAAAACAGCGGAGGCGTAAGATGGATTTTGATCTGAGTGAAGAACAACGCATGATTCAGGACATGGCGTACAAATTCGCAGTCAACGAAATGGCGCCACGTGCAAAGGAATATGATCGAGAAGAAAAATACGCACGTGAAGTTTGGCAAAAGGCGGCTGAAGCTGGATTGGTCGGTGCGGTGATACCGGAACAGTATGGTGGTCCAGGTTTCGGTTTTTTTGAACAGGCTCTTATCATGGAACAATTATGCCGAGTCGATCTGGGCCTATGCCTCTGTACGACTTCGTCTTTTGGGTCTGAGCACATCCTCTTTTTCGGCACTGAGGAACAGAAAGAAAAATACCTCCCTCCCCTGGTCCTGATCCTTACCCACAACCGGGGTTGCTGGACACCGGAGGTGTTTGAGGATGTGGGACGACGAAGGGAGCCATGAATTGATAGACGCCGGCGATGTCGTCGAGCCGCTGAAGG
>JBKQRG010000049.1:0-7069 GCA_052144015.1 Desulfomonilaceae bacterium | reverse complement strand
GAGCCATGAATTGATAGACGCCGGCGGTGTCGTCGAGCCGCTGAAGGCCGAGCCAGAGGGTCTTGGTTCCGGGCTCGCCGTCACATTTGCGGCCAAGGAATCCGCCGGCGTCTATCAATTCATGGCTCCCTTCGTCGTCCCACATCCTCAAGACCCTCCGGTGTCCAGCAACCCCGGTTGTGGGTAAGGATCAGCAGGGGGGAGGGGGAACGAACCCTGTTTATATGTATATAATTATGGGTCCCCCTGCGGGACTCCTTGACACGCGGCGGGGACATTCAGCGTAGGTGTCTGTACCGAAACTCTTGCCCGAAACAGGCTTTTGCAGCCAAGAAATCATGGATCAACTGCCCTGATTTTCGCCTAGACCAGGATAGGGAACCCAGCCAAGTTTGATTCGTACATTCGTAGCCTTATAAACGATGATGTGACCTGCCCGTTCCATGACGGAAATCACGTCATCCACTTTCTTTGTGAATTGTCCCCGAGGAGTTCCCCTTGTCCTTATGCTCCAGCGGCTAAGAATGTAGGCTGACATGCTGTCCTTCTTGCAGGAATTGTTCGGCCTTTCTTGCAGGATTCTGATAATAGCTCTGCCGATAACCTCCCTACGTGCCCTAAGTGCGTTTTGGATGGTCTTTGGGCCTCCATCCTCGTCAGCCCGAGCAATAGGACGGTTGTCTGCAACATCTTCTAGCCTGGTTTCCTCGTGCTCTTCATCAGACCCGTTTTGAAATACCTGCCCGGAAGTCGGCTGGGGACGATACTGTTTTCCTTTGGAATCATTGTCCTGCCCAATAGATTGTTCTTCCGCAGTGGAAGGCACTGTGTAAATGCCCATTCCGTCCAACATCTGCCAGAGACCTTTGAGAGCCTCTTCGGGTGCTGCCCGATAAGAACTTTCTTTCACTATGAAGAAGCGCCACCCACAGCTTTCAAGCTTTCTTTGACGCTCCAAGTCCTTCCTGAAGTTCTCTTCGCCAGTATGCCAATGGTCCCCGTAGCACTCAACCGCTAGCTGTGCCCATCCTCCCTGAACAACCAAGTCGATCCGCTTACCTCCAAATTCGAACTGGGGAACAACCCGGTACCCTTGATTGGCTATGTCGAGAGCCACATCCACCTCAAACCAACTGTCAAATGGATCAGGGGGGCCTTCAATCATTCTATTTGCCCGGAGGGCTTTTTCTCTTAGCTCCGCAATCGGCACTGGCCCGATGCCATCCGGCTTCTTCGGGTTACGGAAATAATCTATCAAACGACGGCGCAAGCACTCCTCGCTCAATTTGTTGTAGATGTCAGAATAGAACAACCATATCTGATCTTTTGCCCGGCTGATTGCAACATTGAAGCGCCTTACGTCCGGCATTCTGCTAAGCTTGCCTATTTTCTCATTTGGTCCGGCAACCATGCTTAAGAAAATGATGTCGCGCTCGTCGCCTTGGAACATGTACGGGTTCCCGCAAATTAGGCGGCGCTCTGCCATCTCTTCGACCCCGACGGTCCTAACCAAAATGTCCTCTATGACACTGGCTTGTGCCTGTCCCTGCAAGACAATCACCCCCATCGTCAGGCCCTTATATTGTTCATCCTCGCAACACTGCGAGACTGCTTCAGCAAGCTTTTCCGCCTCCGGACGATTCATGACCCCTTCACGTTTCCCTTCACGGTAACCGGAACTAACTAGCTCCAGCTTCAGCACAGGGTTAAGCCTGTTTGGAGGGTATTGGCGAAGTGGTATAAGCGGACTCGTCTTGTAACAAAGATTGTTGCTGAAGTGGATGATTTCAGGCATGCACCGGAAATGTTCCCGCAAAGTAATCGGGTAGCCGAAACGTATTCTCCCGTGATCAAAGAGGCTAGTTTCCACGTCGAAAGAATCGCGGTGCGCGAAATCCAATAGGAAATCCCGAACTAGCCTCTGAACCTTGCTTCTGTCCACAGCCACGGCTTCTGGGCTTATCTGCTTGTCGTCTCCCACTATTATGAGTCGTTCGCCTAGGTAGAGCAAAGGCAGGGACTCGGGACCGCACTGTGATGCCTCGTCCACGATTATGGCGTCAAAAACTCCTGAAGCTGCCTGAACCGTCTCGTACACCCGATGAATCGGCATGATCCAGCCGGGTACTGCATCCCGACATTCATTGAGGTGTCGTTGTGCCTCTCCGAGCCAGTAATGGGCATGCGTACCGGTCCCTTTCCCGTATTTTGTCATGGCCTGCTGCCACGAAGCGAGATGCCCTCCTAGACTATGCTTTCTCATCCGGTCTAAGCAAAACCCCCAGGCTTTGAGTGCTGCTAGTCGGGCTAGGTCTCTACGAATCTCCTCACTTAATCTCATGGACTCACGATTCAGACTCTCTGAGTCGCTGGTAAGGAATTCATTAAGCCAAGCCCTTGCCCTCGCCCATGCCCATGCGTTTGTCAGATTCGTGAGGCGTTCGGCCCATTGCGCTCTTTCGGTGTGCCGCCTCAGATTACTGACTAATTTCGGTGTCTCCCGATCCAGCTTACCTATTATTTCACTCTTCCGGCGCACCGCTTCGGCTCTTTTACGCAGATCCAACGTTTGATCGAGGAGACGGAGTATGCTTTCATAGTTCCTCTTCTTAAACGCCTCAAGCAACTCTCCTGCTACCGGATGCGTTGAAGCTTTTCCAGCTTTCTGTTCGAGGGCATGCTCTATCTTCTCAAGTTGTTTGCGGATGTGGGCTAACGCGCGATCCAGTTGCACTGCCTTACACGTTTCGACAAGCTCTCTGAGGGAGTCGCTATCCTCCCACTTCGGGCCGACGAGGCCATTGACAGAGCTAATAAATTCAGCAGTGCTTTCCTTAAGACAGTAGAGCTGGAGAATGTCGTCCAATTTACTATTGAGTGTCTCTATCTTGGCAATTTGGACTAGAGGCGGAGCGACGTGCTGCCGAACTTCACCTCGCCAAAGGCTCCAAACATGCTTCAAACGCTGATCCAAGTCCAGGTAGTCCACCAATATTTCTAGGGTCTGGAGGTCTACAGGTCTTGAACCGTCAACCTTCACTTCCTCAAGGAACGCACCGTGTTCCTTCACAAGTTTTGGTTTCCACCACCAGAAGCCCATTGTGCCGCCATCTTCCAGATGGACCTTGATAAACTGGGCGTCAATAATAAGTCTTGAGCGATCTATCCTCTGCGGAATTGAGAGTTCATGGCCGTCCACCTTTGCGGCCAGAGCGCGAAGACCGCAGGACTCAGTCTTGGAAAGATTGAGACGCTCTTTCCAAGCGCCGTAGTTATCCATGAGAACACCGTCAACTGCACGTCTAATCCATGGTATTGACTCTTGACGAAATGTGTCGGCTTTATCGGCAAGATTCTCTAGTCTCGATTTCAATTGCTCGATGATCTCACTGGACGCGCGCCGTAAGGCTCGGCCCGCCTCACATTGGAGACGCTCTGACGCGGCAGAAGTCTTTTCCGAAGCTGCTCGCTCCTGTGCAAAAAGAGTGCGAATCGTGTCAGCATCCGGCAGATCTAGATCAGGATCAGGGATCGACAGCTTCAACTGACGCTCTGTGTCCTCGTCAAGATCAATCATTTGCGAGCTTAGCCAACTGATTTCGTCTTCCTTCAATGGAAGAACACCGTCCGATGCGATGTGGTCCTCAAACCATGAAAACTCTTTCTCCTCGGCGTTCAGGTTTCGAGCAATTCTGGCAGCAGTTCCCTGGTAGGCCCCATCGGCGACATAGTGGCTGTGAGTTTCGGACTCCCTGAGAGCAAGCAGGCTGTTGTCGATTTGGACCTTCTTCTCTACTTTTTCGCGAATCTGCCTTTCGAGCCGCTGAATCGTTTCCGGTGCTCTCAGGTCATCAGGTGTGTCCAGCTTAGCCAGGATACTGCCAACGCTCTTCTCCAGCGATTGGCGCTCCTCAGTCCCGTGCCCCAGCAGGTTTATACACAGGTCCTTGATCTCTGCTGGCAACTTGTCATGAAGCACCTTCAGTGCTCGAGGTGTTTTAGCAGTTACCAGAACTCGCTTGCCGGTCGCGAGCAAATGGCAAATGAGATTGGCAATCGTGTGTGATTTGCCCGTTCCCGGCGGTCCTTGAACGAGCACTTCATGCCGCCGATCAAGAACGTCTATGATGCGCAGTTGCTCCTCATTCGCCGGAAGGGGAAAATATATTTCGTCCCCTTTGGGTGATATTTTTTCTTCGCTGCTCCAGCCTTCTCTGTCTTCTACGCTCTCGCAAAGAGCAAGAAAGCCATGTGGAATCTTTCTATCCAAGCTTACTTGCTCTTTAATTCGAATGAGCACCCTCTCAAGACTCCTGAGAGATCGTTTTCTAAGGATGAGGGCCGGAGCGAACTCCACTACCGGCCTTTCAGAGGGAATTTGATCAATTGGTTTAAGGCCATCGCTATAATATTCCCCGTCCCCACGGGCAGGGAGAGAATTGGCGATAGCTTTTAGAAGTAGATCGACCGCTGACCGCTCCCAAGGGTTGTCTCCTAATGCCTTGATTGTGTCCTCAGATAATTCTTTTGAGTTTTGGGGATGATCCTCTGGATCGAGCATGTCAAACTCAAGGCGGACCTGAGCACCTTCTATAGAAGGCCCAGCAGTGAATTTACCAAGATAGGGATCAAATTCGAGCGACGCTGTGGCAGAAAGGAGATGCCGGTGCACCCTGTGTCCGGTCGGTGTCAGCCACGTGAGCAGGCCGAGGGAAACAACAAGTTCGTATTGTTCACCCTTTCTTTGCTGATCTTGGTATATTTGAAAGAGTTTGGAATAAACATGGTCTACTGCCTCGTAGCGACGACGAACATCGGTCCACGGAAGCCATTGCTTCTCTATGTAGGCGTCCCAAGCTTGCTGGACTTCCGGACAATCTTCTATGTGACGAGTCTCCGTGGTCTCGTACACTTCGCCCGTTTCCGGGTCTGCCTCTTCTCGCGTGAATTCTATCACTCGGCTTAGTTCTGGGATTTCGTTTATGTCTTTCAGCGCTTCAAGTTTAATCCAATCCCTGCATTTGTCGGGCAGACGAGGCAATGGGGGTTCACGAAATTTTTCGACGGCAATCCACACGCCTTCCCCGCTTTCGTCTTCCTCGCCCCATGCCTGAACAAAGCAGTATTTCGGGTCATGCGGAAATTCATGCAGCCACAAGACGCGCTTGTAGTCGTCAGATTCTTCAACGTCTCTTATGACCTTGCGGTAATCAATCCTAGCAAGAGCAGTAAGGTATTCGATTAAGCGGGTAACCTTGTCATTACGTCCTAAACCATCGCGACCTGCGGTGTTCATCACGACGCCATTTCCTTAGCGGTGATGTGGATATCTGTCTCCAACACCTCTCTGCTTAAGCAAGCACTCGTTCGAGCAGTGGCTCTGAATCAGACATCTCAAGGCTGTAGATTTTCAGAATGAATGCCTTCTAAGGCTATCTCAATGCCCCCCTTTGGGTCAATAACAATTTCAGATGCGAGTTTCCCCACAGCCGATTCGGAACGAAAAAATCAGAATGAACGATCAGAAGCCTTACGAGAATTTGCCAATAATTTCTCGGGCTAGATAGGGAGGTTTACGCGCGTGCATAGCGCTAGTATCCGCGCGGAATGACCGAGCACACCCTCTGGCAATGCGGAAGAACTGACATTTATGAATTATTTTCCCCACGATTCAGAAAAAAGCAGAGGACAAATTACACGCAAATTACACGCGGTTATGTCATATTGAAGCGGCCCTGCGAGGGAAAAATTTCGGGCCAGACATCACAGTCTGGTTGATTCCCCTCGAAGGATGCCCTGAACCCTGAGCTTGAACTTGGGGGCTTTAGCTAAACTAGAACCTGGGGGCTGTCAGGCATGTGAAAATCTACCAAAATATACGAAATTGCCCTTCTCCGCCGCGGCGCGTGGTTGCCCTCCAGAGATTGGACCCGATCAAGGCATGGCCATATAAAGTGGTGTCTCTGGATAGCTCTACGCGTCCATTTCTCTCGCCTCGTTCCACGCTTTTATATGCGCGGCCTCTGCGGTTTTGCCCCCGAGATCGGCTCTCATGAAGCCAGTCCGCTGAACACCCCAGGGGGAGGGAGGAACGGTCCCTGTGGAGACGAGTTGACCCTCAGACTCAACACCTGGCTGCGTCATCAGGAATATGTCCACACCTTGAATCGTTCGAGACGGAAATTCTTGATGGCACGGAGGGTGAATCTCAGTGGTGGTAGGTATCGAAAATTAGAATGGTACGAACGGAATTATTTTATTACCTTGGTTTGGAGACACGCAAAGGATGCCGCCAGAGGGGAACTGATGTTGGAATTACAAGACACTATGGATTTGTCGAAGACCTTCCTCGTGTACAAGGGGAACTTGACCTTCAACGATGTGGCAGCCCTGGCAAGGAAAGGCGGTCTGAACTCTATAAAAAACGAAGACGACTGGCGAAAGTGGGATTAAACGATGATGTCCAAGTGTGTAGCCCGCACGCGCACGGGGATGCCGGAGTTCGCCATGTTAGTGTCACGTTTCGCAAATAGAATCTGAAAACAGGTGGACTAACCTATTGCCATAACCCGTGATATGGCATTTGCATAGTCACCTTAACCTCAGGAACGCAACACTAGTGCAGAGGTTGAGCCGTAGCTCACCACTCGCGTCAGTCAATGAAAAGTCTTGCTGCTGATTCGTACCCGAAGATAGGCTGGCGGCATGCAAGGACAGGTCCATCTGCAATCGTTGCAGACACTGCAGGCGTCCTCTATACGATTAATAGAAGTCTGGCGACCGTCGGTCTTTCCACAGTGCGAACGAGACTGAAAACATCCGGGGGCTTGAAGCGCCCCGGATGTTTTCGGGGAAAAAAAACGTCAGCCGATATGGTATTGGCAACTAGTGCTGAGCACCGCAATCAACGAAGGCAGCGGATCTCGCGGTGATGAGACCGGCGGCATCTATGGATGCTATAAGACTTTGATCATTGCAGGTAAAGGGGGTAGTCCCTGGATTGTTTGGGGGATAAATGTGATACGCACCTAACGCGACGGCGGTCACGGGCGGAACGTCAGTGGTTGTT
>JBKQRG010000048.1:0-4592 GCA_052144015.1 Desulfomonilaceae bacterium | reverse complement strand
GACTCGCGCTGGCGCCCCTGAGACATGTTGCCTTCCGCATAGTATGACAGCGTCGGCGTCCTGATTGCAGCTTTTCGGAGCTCAATACCCAGCCCACCTATTCCCCTCGTTTACGCTTCACTGCATGCCTCGCGGCACACAGCGCAAAACTCGGGGCCGAGTGGATCGCTACTCCCTTCTCGTAAGGATCTTTCATCCTCTGCTTCCTGCCGGTTTATCCCGGCGCTTTCCATACATTGACTTGTATGTATGCGTCCCAACCGTCGCGTTGCGACCTCTTACGCCCAGTCTCCACGGCAACCGATCCCATCACCAAGGCGGAACAGCCCCCAGGTGCCTAGAATCTCCAACTTGACCATGACTAGTCATCAGGCTGCGCGACCAATCAGCGCCATTGATTGGGGACGCATACATAAAAATCAATGTATGCGCCACCCGTGCAGATGTACGTGGCAACCACTTGACGGTTTGTCGCCTTATCGTGGATGTGGGCAGACCCGGCAGAGGGACGGGTACCCGGTGGGTGTTCAAAACCGATATGCGGCGCCGGCGCTGACCTTGCCGAATTCGCTCCACGGACTCAGGGTTGGTCCGCCGGTACTGAATCGCCTGTTTCGTGATCGTCCTGGGAAGGGTTTTTGAAATAGCAAATAACCTGGGGCCGTCTCATTTTCAGGCAAATTGTCAGATAAGGGTGGGGACATCGAAGCAAGCAAGCGCGGCAAGGTCCGCGGCTCTTCATCCGGCATCACGCTTTTCGGTTTTAAGCCCCAAAGGGGCGATCTATCACAGCCCAAGCCAACGGCCTGGGTTGACGAACCGGTTCTGCCCCTGAGCCCTGTAAGGGCGAACTACGCCGCCCGCGCTCAGTCCCAAACGTAGCGCTCATCGTATTCAATTCCGTGGCTCTCCAGGAGCTTCCGGAATTCGTCCTGAAAACTCACGACCCGGTGATGGGTAGTGACTCAATTTGAATTTTAGGGAGAGAAGTTTGGGAGGCGGATTGCTATGAGGGCCAAGTTCGAGCCAACTACAGCACGCAGAAACGATTATGAGGTAAGTTTTTTAATTGGTTTACGGCCAGTTTGGTTTAATTTTTTATCGAATGCCTCACGCAAAGCCCTGTCTTTCTCGGGGCCGACAATAAAGTAATCGAATAGGTCTGATACCACCTTCAGCGTCCATTCAGCTTCTTCTCTGGTTACGTCCACGATAAGCCCTTGATCGTTCTCCATTGTGTGGGCACCAAAATCCCCCATCTCGCGCAGATAGTGCAGGTTTTCACGCAACCTGGAGGGGTGTTGCGGATTAGCTGTGAATTTATCAATGCGGCCTGCTAGATTGTAGTCTGTCAAATTTGCATACTGTCTGAGAAGGTCAGCTAGAATTCTACGTGATAGGACTGACGACATACGTGGGGAATCGTCAAGTATGAAACATGCCTCAACAAAGTCTTTTGCGAACGGGTCTTTAACGAGTTCATCAATAGGTTGCGGTACCTTGCGTCTCGGCACAGCAAACCAATTTTTGGTTACATCTGCGATGTTGTTCGTATAAAGTGTGCTGCTCACCTTGACCAATATCTGCCGACAATCTTCATTAGGGCACGCTGCCCATGTAAAGCTAACGGCAACGGATTTTGAAGCAACCTCGCGGGTGTGGGGGAGCTGGGAGGATAATGAAGGCTGTGCTTGTTGGTTTGATTGGCCAAGATAGTTATGAGTAGTAAAGAGGGGATTCCATATCGGTGAAATCTGGGAAGAGCAAAAAGGACAAAGCATAAATTCAACCGTGTCGGTACGCCCTTGGTGCAATAGGCACCAAGCATTTAAGATATCCAGGGCAGGATTCTCAGCGTGTCCCTCTCTCTCGTTGGCCTCTTTTAATTCCATTTGACCTCTCCGCCCAAAAATGCGACACTAATAGCGGTAAGGTCCAAGGCTCTTTTCAAGCGGCCAAGTGAGGGAGAGTCAGACCCGAATAGGACCCAGAATATAATAGCCTCAAATTCCGGGCGCAATCCTAGGGTAGCATAGGAGCGTCTCGGATGGAAGCCTTTATGAAAAAAACCCTTTCAGCCAATCTAAAAGACATTCGTGGCGTGACTTTTACTTGTAAGAACTGCGATCACGCGATGTCTTTTAAGCCTACAAATTGGAATGTTTTGCCTTCGGCCTGTCCGAATTGCGGTTCTAAAGAGTCTGCTTTTACTGAAAAACAATGTGAGAGCCTAAACTTTTTCCGCAGAGATTTGCGCGCTATTTGCGAAGGCGCAAAAGACTTCCCTTTCGATGTAACGCTCATCTTTGATGAATAAGATTCTCACGCGGTTTTGGTCAGCTTCTCAAGGTTCTTTGTGGCTTGATCGCTTTACAGGCCGACTCTATCAAGCATTTCTTCGATTGTCCAGATGTGATCGGTGAGTCCTGCTTCCATGGCGGGCGTAACTCTCAGGGTTTGGTGCACCCGACAGAAATTGTAGTGCATGTAATAGAGAGCCACATGATAGGCATGGTTTTCGACCTTCTTTGAGAATCCGTTTGTCAGCCGAGTGAATCGCCGCATTCCCATTCTCATGCTGAGGTTCTGGCGCTCGACATAACTCGTCGAGATGTACTCAGAATCAGGGTTCCCTTGAATTCTTCGGGTTTCGGCTCCAATACACTGCGCCGGGCTGTAACGGGTTTCTTCTTGAGTTGAGGCGTACAGTTTTATCAGCATCGCATAGTCGATGTCAGCGCCGAACGCACCTTCGACCGCTTCTAGATAGGGCCGGTGACCATCGGTGGTCAATTGCACGCGGCTCGCAAGCCTACTCGCCAGATCATCAATGAAAATCGTAGCGGTCTTAGCGTCGCGGTTTCCAACCATAAATGAAGGGACTAGCTTTGTATCCGCGTCAATCGCGACCCACGTCCAAATGTCGCCATAGCCGAACTTACCCTTTTTGTCGGCGGGTACGTTCTTTTCCTTCGCATAACAGAAAGACCAGATTTCATCGCATTGAACGCGCTTGCACTTCAAGTTGCGAAGGGCGCAGTCTTGGTAATCCGCACAGGCCGACCCGATTGCGGGAAGAAAGTTTAGAACGGTATTGAAGGCTACATCGCACATCCGAGCGGTAGCGCGAAGAGAATTTCCCTCAATCAACGATGCAACGATCATTGCTTGTTTTTCTTTAGATAGCTTATTCATGAATGCATTATGCTTGAGCGGAACGCGCATGTCAAGAACTATTTTGGATTATTCAAAATAATCCTTGTTTATAGGTTTACTTCATGTAATTATCAGGAAGGTAGAAGCATCAAGGGAGGCACCTATGGCGGTAAAAGTCTTTAATGGTCCCGATGGGTGGTATGCGGTGGCAGATACTCCAAGAGAGGCCCTGGAATTGATTAAACTAGGTTCCAATGGTTTCAGCCACGCGTCTAGCGCTGTCGAGGACTCCCACGCCTTTAGCGATAAAGCTGAGGCTATTGTGAAGACCGAAGAGCAGAGATGCTCGGAATTTTTCTCTGGCATCAACGAAAGAGCGCAGCGGCTCCTTGCGGCCCTTCGCAACCATAAGGAAGGCATCGACGGGGAGAAATTGTCAGAGGAAGTCCATGAGCCAAGTACTGCTTTTGGAGGGATTCTAGGGGGAGTGTCGAAAATCGCGGAGAAGAACGGCCTTAATATCGACAAACTCGTCTTCTCTGAGATGCGACTTGAAGGCTCAAAGCGGTTCAGATTCTTCCGCCCAGAATCAATGCTCTTAAAGTATGGGCATTTACTGAAACCTCGTTTTCCACGCGAGAAAGCAGTGTCTGAGGAAGGTAGGTGATATGATGATTGAGGGATTGAAAGCTCGTGGGCGGGTAGCTCAGACCGGATAGAGCGACAGCCTGCTAAGCTGTAGGTCGCCAGTTCAAGTCTGGTCCCGCCCACCCCAGGTTCCGAGAGACTCGCCGTGTTATCAGCACGGTGAAATCCAACTCTCGGAGGAGGTCACAATGAAGCACTTTTTCATTGTGGTCCTCGTAATCCGTACGGCTGACGCGGTAATCGTCATCGTATGGATAATACGACCCCCCGTCGAAAGACGGGGGGATTCGTACCCACAGAAGTGTCTATCACTGCTTTATAGCATGGCAAGTTTTTTCGTTTATGAGGTATACAGGCTATAATTGCGGCTTTTTAGACCATCTAGCTTTTGCGGCATTAGAGGCGATTTCGTGTCTCTGTTCTTGGGTGAGGGTAGCGGCTCTTGCTGCCCCGCCCTTTCTTCCCCCGATGCGTCCTATTTTTGCGAGGTATTCACGTGCGGCACGGCTCGGCTCTGGCCTTTCGGATTCGTCTATCGACATCTTGAAAACGGCATAGGCCAACTGATTAGAGTCTTTTGGAAGTGGTTTGCTTGAGCGCTTCATGCATCCATTATGACAGGACACCGCCGCATGTCTAGCGGAAAATCCAATTGTAAAATCGAAAATGAGTCACTGCCCCAGCTGGATTCCGCTTGACAAATCGCCCGCTCTGATTTATACTTTGTCGATACTCAGGGCCGAACCCAATTTCCCAGGACAATTGAACGCGACGGGCGGAGGAGGACA
>JBKQRG010000047.1:0-42797 GCA_052144015.1 Desulfomonilaceae bacterium | reverse complement strand
GGTCAAAGTCGCTGGTGGTGATGATTTTCGAGTCCAACATGTCGCACACCATCGCAAAATAAGCGCCCATAATCTCATCAGCGATTTGCTTCTCCTTTTCGGGGGGCACTTCGACCTTCTCCCCACGAGCAGGGACTTCCCAATCCTCGTTGGCGTCCACCAATTTTCTCAGCCGCTCGTGTGTCCTGTACCAGGGATTGAGACGTTTGTTCATCTCATCCAATCCGTGAGCGCTTATTGGATTGCCGCCAACAAAATTTTGCGCAGCGAAAGGACCGATTGTCAGACCCAGGCACTTCGCTGCAACCGTATCAACCTGTTTTGTATCACCGAGTCCCGCCTCCACGCACTGTATCCCGGCCAGCATCAACCCCTCGAAAACAGGGTCTACCGCATATCCATACCTGGAACCGACCTTGACCGGAATTTTTCCTGCCGTCTCGTAGAAGCGCATCATGAATTCAGTGAGTTCTGGGTTCGTATCCTTGCTAGGAATAATTTCCATCGCAGCATTACGATCGGCTGGGAAGAAATAATGCGTGCACAGGGCTCTCTCTTTGTGCTTCAGCTCCTCAAAGATACGTTCCGGCTCGATATGGGAGGAGTTGCTGCTCAGGAATGCTTCGGGACTCACCATATCTTCCACTTGCTTGAAGATCCTACGCTTGAGAGGAAGGTCTTCTGTTGCAGCCTCCAAAACCCATTCCGCACCTTTGAGCTGTCCGTAATCCGAAGTAAAAGTCACAAGGCCCTTCATAGTCTCGACTTGATTGGGTTTGAGCCTGCCGGTCTCGCCGGCCTTTTCCAACTTCTTGAACAGTTTGGCCTTTCCCTTTTCCAGGGCTGCGTCCACAACGTCTATGACGACGACCTGAACGTCGTAAGGATGCAAGACTTGAAGGAATTGCAGAGCAATATCAGGACCAATGTGCCCGGAGCCGATCACTCCGATCTTGTTGATCGCACGTCCACGAAATGAAAACGCCATTTTCCATCCTCCTTACGCTAAAGCACGGTGAGAAGACAAAGAGTAAGATAACTATTACAAATATCATCCCTTCCATTGGATTGTAAAGAAAAAGAACAGGCTTGCAGGACGCGGCGAAACAGCATTGGCATTGAGTTATGCGCCTGAGAATGCGGTTTTTGGGGAT
Source organism: Desulfomonilaceae bacterium (assembly GCA_052144015.1). Taxonomy (GTDB): domain Bacteria; phylum Desulfobacterota; class Desulfomonilia; order Desulfomonilales; family Desulfomonilaceae; genus DATJPW01. Next base: position 41,643 of record JBKQRG010000047.1, on the reverse strand, counting down.
ATTGATTCTTGCAAAAAATTCCCTAGAGTGAACTTTCTGTGTGCAGAAAAGTCGAGCTGTGGATTTTTTTTCTTGCTATTGACATCCATATTAGATAGCAATGTCAGTCGCATTCGAGTATCATATTATAATCAGAGAATATGGATTAAGCCGAAAAGTGGTCTGGGACACGCAAATCAACTATGTCAATTACAGTACGCTTGGTTTTTATAGGATTTTTTGTGAAGTCATAGAGGTTGAACCGAGTGGTGCCAAATTCTTGATAATGAACTACTGACCCACTAACAATGAACGCGGAGACTCTTTTGGTTATTTAACCTCTGTTCCCAGAGTTAATGACCTCGACAGAGTGCATTGCGAGCGCAGTTGTCATTTTTGACCGTTCTCTATAGAATACGAATGATTCCCCGAGTGAACGACCTCAGAAAATCTATTGTTACAAGGTGGACCTTGGCCCTTCTCTCGAGAAAGTCTGCCTCAAGGTTCAAGTTTTTGTCGTTATGCACCTATCTGATGGTGACTATTCGAGCGCCATTCCTCGGATTTGCACAGGAGCGGGGATTTTCGGGTCCGAACTTTATCTACGGTTGACCGGAGAATTTTCTCTTTGAACAGAATACCACCCCATGTTATGTTTATTTGGGGCATAAATCGTCATAATGTCAGCAAATTCCCGGCTAGCAGACCTCCGGATCTGATCGCGTCTTATGGCAGGACCCACTGGTAGACACTTTACCGCTGGTATAAAGGAGGAAAGTATGTCGTTAGAAGGAAAAGTTGCATTGGTAACAGGCGCGAGTATGCCGAAAGGCATCGGGAGGCACACTGCCCTCACGCTCGCTCAACGTGGAGCGGATGTGGTGGTAACAGGCTTTCGCCACATGGAAGGGGCTGCGGCGCTGGCCGAAGAAATTAAGGCTATGGGACGGAAAGCTATGGCCGTTCAAATGGATGCCACTGTCGCTGCGGACGTGGCAAAAGGCTTCGCTGCCATTAAGGCGAAGCTAGGGGCCGTCGATATCTTGGTGAACAATGCTGCTCTCATGGGGCACAACATAAGCATAGCCAAGACGACGGTGGAAGAATGGGATTATGAAGTGAAGCTGTGTCTCAATTCCGCGTTCTATTGTATTAAAGAGGCATGGGCAGACATGTGTGCCAAGAAGTGGGGCCGCATCGTAAACATGACGTCAGTGGCCGGAGTACTGGGTGGTGCGGGACAGACGAGCTATGGGGCGGCCAAGGCAGGTCTCATCGCGCTTGCAAAATCGACTGCCCTGGAGGGTGCGAGGTACAACATCACGGCAAACTGCGTAGCAATCGGCATATGTGCTACTGATGGTTATGACCTGCTCCCAGAGCCAGTCCGCCAGGCAGTTGAGAAAAAGACTGTCTTCCGGAGACCTGCAAATCCTCAGGAAATCGCCGACGCCGTAGCTTACTTATGCTCCGACAGCGCAGCATATATGACGGGAGCCGTCATGAACATGATGGGCGGTATTGACCTGTTTGTATTCTAAGCAGTCATGATGATTCCGTCGTAAGACGGAAACATGAGAATCCAACTTATAGGAGACAAGTACCATGGGCAGCTTTTCAAAGGCTTACGTACCTTACGGGGGCTACTATTCCAGTCCTTTCTGTCGGTGGCAAGGATCCATGCAGAATGAAAATGCCATTGAATTGGGAGCAAAAACCGCGAGGAGATGGTTTCTGGAAAAGAAGAAGATCGACCCCGCCGTAATCGACTACCTGTACTTTGGAATAACTATTCACCAGTTGCACATCTTTTATGGTCACAACTGGGCAGCCGGCATGCTGGTGGACAATAAGAAGGATCTTCCCGGCCTCATGATTCAGCAAGCCTGCACAACCTCAACCACGATTTTGAACCTTGCTGCACTTGCCGTAGAGCAGGGTGCATTCGAAGTAGGATTCTGTCTCATGACGGACCGCTGTTCCAACGGGGCCCACACCGTGTGGCCCAATCCCATGGGTCCGGGAGGCGAGGTGATCGCCGAGAACTGGCTAATGGACAATTTCAACTCCGACCCAAACGTCCGCCCGCCGCTAAAAATGGTGCAGACCGCAGAAAATGTGGCCAAGCAAGTGGGAATCAGCAAAGAGGAAGTGGATGCTGTAGTGCTCCGGAGATACGAGCAATATCTCATGGCTTTGGAAAATGATAGGGCATTTCAGAAACGCTACATGTTCCCCGCAGAGGTAAGGGCGGGCAAGAAGCAAACCAAGCTGGTAGAGCTGGATGAGGGGGTGACCCCCACCACGGCCGAAGGTTTGGCAAAGCTGAGACCTGCCGAGCCGGGAGGTGTTCACAGCTTCGGCGCGCAGACTTTTCCTGCCGATGGGAACTGCGGTTTCATCGTTACTACTCGCGATAGAGCGAAAGAGATGAGCGCAAATCCCGCCGTGGATATTCAGATCGTCTCGTACGGCTTCTCAAGGGTCAAGCCGGGCTTTATGGCGGCAGCGCCCGTACCTGCGGCAGAGATGGCCCTTGCCAATGCGGGCCTCAAAATTTCAGATATGAAGGCCATCAAGAGTCATAATCCCTTCGCCACCAACGACATCAATTTCGCCAAAAAGCTTGGCAATGACGTAATGAAGATGAACAATTTCGGGTGTTCTCTCGTCTACGGTCATCCCCAGGCGCCGACCGCGGGTAGGATTATCGCGGAGATGCTCGAGGAGATGGTGGATTTGGGTGGCGGGTACTGTCTCTGGGCCGGTTGCGCTGCCGGCGATACTGGCGCAGCCATGGTCTTCAAAGTCGGCTAACTCGGTCAACGAAAGAATCGAATCTGGCCATATAATATGTCATGGCTGGCAAAGGATCTCGATCCCGATTAAGTTTCACTAAAGGTTAGGCTGAGCGTGCGAATGAGGCTGCGACACCATGGGGGATATCACCGAGCGCCCACGGTGTCGCACCGAACTTGATGCAGAATTGTCTCCTAAGACGTAATAGCCCGAAACAGTGTCCGCTGCATTTCGCAAATACCTGCTATGAATATTGAGTGCCGGCAATATACGTTTAGCCGCTCCGCGTAGGGCATTGCCAAAAAAGGCTCTGGTAGATTCAAAAACCATGGCTGAAGACGTTCAATTGTCATTTAGCGCGATCGAATAAAAAGTTGTATAACCCATAATTTTATGTGCTGAACTTACGTGCCAGCTCATGGGGCAAGCTGACGCGCCCCTTGAGTTGATCGCATTTGAATCTGGATCCCGCGGAACCGATAGCATCAAATATCCGGCAGCATAAGATTAAGTTGAGGTTAATTATGGAATTTAATGATGTTGTACTTGATCGACGGAGCATTAGGGCTTTTCTTGCCGACCCCGTTCCCAGAAAAAAGGTTACGCGGGCCGTGCAGATTGCCCGGTGGGCCCCATCATGGGGAAATACCCAGCCTTGGGAGGTCGTTGTAGCCGACGGATCAAAAGTGCAGGAACTTGCCCGGCTTTTTCAGGACGAGGCCAAGAAGGGGATGCCCCCGCGGCCCGATATTGAGATGCCGGTCCAATTTCCTGAAGAGCCACACATGAGGCGATATCGTGACCTGGGGAGATCTCTATTTACTGCCATGGGTATCGACCGGAATGATGCCGGGGCGCGAGCGCAGCATTATCTAAACATGTATAATTTCTTTGGTGCGCCAACGGTGCTTTACCTGCTGATAGACAACCGCTTGAACGAGCCGTATTCCTGTCTTGACTTGGGTTCATTCGGGACAACGTTTTGTTATGCGGCTCGGCAAGAAGGTCTGGGGACCATTTACTTAGCGGCTTCCATGCACTTTCCGGATATTGCGCGAAAAGTGCTGGAACTTCCGGAAGATAAAAAAGTTGTGATAGGAATCGCTGTCGGTTTTCCGAATCCTGATGCTCCGGGAGGTCTTTTTAGAAGCGACCGCGATTCGATTGAGATTATTCTTAGGTTCGCCTGATGATAAAAAGAATTTAATCCGGATTCGGCTCTTCGCTGGCCCGATAATCAAGTATTGAATCTTTGGTGAGGGGGTTGATTTCGGAAGGTCATTGGACTATTGTGTATCTCGACCCCATCGCCCGATTACGAAATCCGACGACACACTCGGGCTATTATCGGAAACACAAGTATCTGTGCATACTGAAATACCTGAGCCGCCGTCTATAATTACAAGGCGCCATGGAACGGCGTGAGTTTATCAAATCCGTCGGCATAGCAGGGATATTTTCTCTGCTAGGAACGGTTCCCTCACTAAGCTTATCGAACCTTTCGACTGGACCTGAGAAATCCGGCCCTGAGCTGCTGAGTGGTCCGTTTGCCGTTGTTTTTGATCCATCCGGGAATCTTCTCGTCACAGATCCTTCCCAATACCGTGTTGTATGCCTGGATTCCAATGATAGGCTACTGTTCTCGTTCGGCAGGCCCGGTTCTCAATTGGGTATGTTGAACTATCCATTAGGACTGGCAATTGGATCCGAGGGCATCATCTATGTGGCAGATTCCAATAATTGTCGGATCCAGGCATTTGATTCCAACGGAGATGTTAAACGAATAATTGGATCCATAGGTTCTACTGCAGGTTCATTCGCAAATCCTCAAAGTGTGGCCGTAGACAAAGCTGGTCGATTACTGGTAGCGGACACCAGGAATCATCGTATACAGATCTTCCAACGCGAAAATTTGGTCGGAGTCATAGGCGAATTGGGCGATGATGACGATCAGTTTAGATTACCGACGGCAGTTGTTGCCCGGGATAGCGGAGAAATAGTGGTCCTGGACAGCAAACATGGTTTGGTGAAAGTTTTCGGAGAGGATCTGAAATTCAAACAGCGTTTTGGCGGCGTGGGCAGCAACCCGGGTCTTTTCAACATGCCGCAGGCAATGGCATTGGATGAATCGGGCCACATTTGGGTAGCCGATACAGGCAATCACCGAATTCAGGAGTTCTCTCCGGACGGCAAGGTGATATCGGTTGTAGGTAAAGTCGGCGCGGGAGCGCATGAATTCAGGAGCCCCAGTGGAATCGCAATTCACGGCCAAAAAGTGTGCGTAGCAGATAATGGAAACGGAAGGCTGCAGTACCTGGAGCGAAAGTAACCCGAGCCACAGGCTTATGTTGCATAGTTATGATTGAATACGCCACAGTAATTTTTTTGATTGTCTTTTTTGTAGCGGCGGAAATCTACCGCACGACTCGAGGTGTGCGCGGAGTGATAGCGTCGGTCAAGGATGTCGGTATTGATCCTATCCTCCTGCCAATTACTCCGATAAATGTCAGGTTGGAAAACGGCGAAGAAGTCACTGCTAACGTCAATTGTTGCACCGCGTGCCTCGGACGGCTCCAGATCGGTGATCAAGTCAGGGTTAGCAGGTCCAAAGAAGGGTACGTGGTGGATCTGCCCTGGATTCAAAACAAGACCTGTAGCGGTCCTGATGGACTCAGACAACGTTCTTGCAGATAAAGATCTGTTTAATCCCGTGTGGGAGAGTATTTGTTGCAAATTCTGGGATACATAACATTAGCAATTTTCCTTGGTCTGATGCTCTTGACCCTTTTCGGATATATTCGGACTCCGGTTCAGACAGTACTGGTGTTCTCGACAGTGTTATGTCTGATTGTGGGAGGTTTGTTCCGTTATTTTTATTCGGGGTGGAACGCCGTTGTATTGCTTCCGAATGAGTTTTTGGGCGGCATAATCCTGCACCCCATAACGGCTTTGCTCACCGGTCTGTTTTTGGCAGGGGGATTAAAAGCCTCGGGGGGATTCGACGCGCTCAAAGTAATATTGAAATACCTACGCAAAAGCCCAATTGGCCTGATAGGCACGCTAGTTATTCTGATCAATTTGCCGGTGATTTCATCCCTACCATGCGGAAGAATATTGGCTGCCGCATTACTGCCTTTGTTGTTCACGTTCGGTTTCGAAGGCGGCCTCGGGATTCTTACCAAATCGCAGTTGATTGTTCTCATAGGAGCGTTTACTCGTAATGCCATGGGTTCTTGCGGGCCGTCCCCTATCGGCGGCGTGGGGCAGATTGGTGAAGGTTTTCTGGGAAGTTTTTTCGCAACAGCTTCTGACGGCATGCTGAGGGCCCCGCAGGCATTCTCTCTTATGCTGGGTACTGCGATAGTTGCGCTGTTCCTGAAATTTATTAGCCAGCGTTTGTATCCCAATGATGTTGCCTTGAGAGAGGCGCCGCAAACCGAAACAGGTGAACAATTCAAAGAACCTGAAATTACTGCGCCCCTGCAGGGCTACATAGCCCTTATAATTTTTATATTTTCAGTTTTAACGGCTATTTTTCAGCCATTCGGCAAAATGCCGGTCCAGTCTGTGCTCGTTGCCGGAGCGCTTGTAATGATAATAGCCTGTCGCGTACGTTTAAATGATCTGATGGAAGGAATTATACTTCTTCCGGTAACAGCAATGGCGGCAGGATTTCTTGCGGCAGGCGCGTTGGCGGCTACCGGTGGATTCGATGCTCTGGGTGTGATGCTTAACAGCCTGGTGAAGGTGCCTTTCCTGGGAATTGCGGGCATGCTCGCTATTTTTGTTCAGTTTCAGACCATACTGCCCCTTTCTTGCGCCAGGATTCTTACGGCTGCTCTTGTGCCGGTTCTCTATCTGTTCGGCCCCGCGAAATTCGGTTTTCTCGACTGGTCACAATTGGCTATCGTGATGTCAGCTTATATCATCAACGCGACTACTTCCTGCGGTCCGTCGCCATTGGGTGGAGGCGGAATGATGGGCGAAGGAACGATGAGGGCTGAAACAGGTTTCATCCGAGGAGCGTTCACATTTGCATCTATGGCGATTATGGCGCCTTTGGCGGCGATCTATATGAAATTTCTAAATTTGTCTATTTTTCAACCATCTAATCCGAATCTGACCAAAGACATTCTGACCATCGCTGAATTCGCAGTTGTGATAATTTTGGTAAATGTGACGTTAATATCCCTGGGGAAACGAATGCTTACATCAGATGCAACAAAGAATTTTATGCTGCAGCTCTCGGGGTTCCTCTTCAGCGGAGGGATAGCCGGCGGAGTCTTAGCATTTGCGCTTTTCGAAACAAATCCGACTATAATTCTTCAGGGGATATCCGGCGGTATCATTGCGGCAATGCTAATAGCGCTTATGGTGCCGCGTAATCTTTCCAGGCGCATGACCGCGGTTCTGGCCGGGCCGGAAATCTGAGGTGTAACGGTGCAGACCTGGCTGATTTTTCTTTTTATAGGGAGTGTTTCCGGGGTGATCATAGCATTCGCTCTGGACATGAATTCTCGACGCGAGCTGATCCAAGGGGCCGTAGGCGGACTGATCGCGGGATTTCTAATGGCGGCCATGTTACCGCATTAGCGTGAGTGGAAATGAGCGATTCGGATAAGGATTACAGCACGAAAATTGGACGCAAACGGCAGGAAGCCGATCAGCCGATGGTGTTGCCGGGAATCCATCGGTATCAGTTCTTCACAAACCTGAAGGACAGAGGCTGGACTCGCAACCTGGACCGGGTGGCGCTATTCGGAATAGTGGCCGGGCTTTTGGCTACCGTGATCAAGCCCTTGCTTCGTGGAAACCCTGCTACGATATATTGTTATGAATGCCGGGCCTGCTACGCCACCCAAGATAGATGCCCGGTTGGTATCACATATCAGGCCGAGCTCGCAGTGGCAGGCCGGGTGCTGGATTATGACAGATTCATTCGTAACGGCGGCCTGAAGTGCATCCGGTGCGGCAATTGTCAGAGTTATTGCGTGCAGTATCTTCCTTTGCCCCAGATGTTCGGCACGATGCAGGAAGATACTCGCATGGCTATCAAAAGTGGAATTCTGCCTCGCTATACTCTGGACAGGGCAATGAAAATGGGACTGATCGGAAAGGACTTCATTGATGACGTGGTCAAAGCTCTTGCATGACCCGGCCGGGTTTCTTTGGGACACGATCAGGATCCGCGGCGTGCGGCTCGCTTTCTATTTGATCCTTGCCGCCGTGCTCTTCCCGTCGAGCAGATTCATTCTTCTGATCGTGTTTTTGACGATTCTGGCGACGTTGTGGACAAGAGATTACAGAAGGAACGGCAGCCGACGCTTAGTGTGGTTAGCAGGGGTAATAGGACTTCTCGTCGTTGGCTATGGAATCGCGAGCTTAAACGTGGACAGCGTGGACCAGCTACGCCTCATGAAAAGCCCTTGGGGCTCTGGGATCAATCTTGTTCAGGATGGCACGTACCGAGGCATCGGGAACGGTTTCCGAGGTCCCATCGACGTTGAAGTAGAGGTAAATAACCATCGGATAAAGAGCCTGAAAACTCTTCAATACCCTGATGCGATTTCTGTTGAAGATAATGAAATTGCTGCATTCTCAAGAGAGATATTGGAGAAAGGTAAGTTGGAGAAGCCGGCTCAACCGGGGTTTTATCGTGGAGCTACCATCACGCTCACTGGTTATGCCGCAGCGGTGGAATCCGCGCTTTCAAAGGGTATACCTGATTATCCTCGATATAATTTGTTCTCAAGGATGTTCTTTGACGCGTTCATAGGCAGCGCTCCCAGTCGAGTCACGCTGAATGCGCTGGCAATAATGTTCGCCGCTTTCCTGGTATTTGAATATGCGCTTCAATCGATGTTAACCCCCGGAACCGGTCGCTCTATAAACTGTTACAATTGCGCGACTTGCGTGGGGGCATGCCCCGTAAAAGAGGCTGAAGGCGTCCAGTTCCCCATGGGGCTAGTGCTTCTGACAAGGCTCGGCAATTATGAGCGGGTAACGGAACTTTCAAAATATTGTGTGGGTTGCGGAAGATGCTCTGCAAAGTGTCCTATTGGCAACTCCGGTCCACTGGTCATTGCCGCCGCATTTCAGGCCTGTCATGATCTCAAGAACGAACAGGCGCGGCAGCAAAAGGATACGGCCTGATGCGAGGAGCGATCCCATATATAATTGGTTTTGCTGTGGTTGCACTGGCCGTAGGAGTTGCGGCAGAGTTCTCGATCCGAAGTTCCGCATGCATGGCTTGCCATACGCGAGAAGCGAATTTTGCTACCTGGATGAGCGGGCGCTTAAAGGCGGAGAAAAAAGGATTTTCGCACGAGCTTATAGCGTGCGCGGACTGCCATATGCTGGGTAGTCCTGAGAAAACAGCGATGTCCAGGCTCCGGAGTCTTCTCCACGCGGTGACTTATCTGGTTCCCCAAATAGATCCGCGCAAGACACAGGTCACCGACCTATTCAACAGAACACGCGTGCCAAACGAGAATTGCCAATATTGTCATCTTGCATCCGTGAACCGCAAAGAGATGTATGTGAAAGACATTCCGCCGGGGCTGAAGGAAATCGGACTGATAATGGATCATCGCAAGCACCTGACAGCAGGCAAAGACACGTGCGCTCGATGCCACGAGAGGTACAAGGACAAAGCATCACTGGAAGCAGATAAGAGTGTTAATTACGCTGAAGTGAACCACCTGGCGTGCGACTCCTGCCATACTATGGCATCGCATTCTTATAGGGCAGGCCAGCTTCTTCCCATGACCGAGCGAGAGTACATCGAGGCGCGAGAAAGTGCGTGGAATAGGCTCTCCACCAATCCCAGATGGATGGTCGCGATACCGATCGAACAGAGTTGCCGGCGATGCCATGAGGGCAAAATCCATTATAAGACCAAAATATTTCTCGCTAATTGCCGCGAAGACACTGATTTTGACAATTGCCTAAAATGTCATCCCATGATGACCCGGCAATATTTTGAGGAGCAAATCCGAAAACGACAAAAAACGACTTCAGCTTCAGCAGGGGAGAAGGGTCGGTTGTCGGCCCCAAAGGAGAACGCCTCTGAATTTCGGCTCGATTCTGAGCAGACGGCAAGCAGAGGAACAGACCGACAGGCCAGAGCCCATTCGCTTATGAATCAGGAGCATTGATATGCCCACTACCAGGGATGAATCAAAAGATAAAATCAACCGGGAAGTTGCGGACATTATCCTCAACGCTAAGGAACCGCCTGTGGCCAGATTTCGCCTTTTATCCAAGGGCATGGAAGCTTACCATCGGCTTGATATAAAAGATCCAGGCTCGGACGTCACCGGCGACAAGGCGTGCCTCGCCTGCGGTAACTGCATAGATTCCTGTCCGGTATTGCGGAAGGATCCGAGTCGTTTCGAAAAGACTGAACAGCGAACATCTTTTGCACTGGAATCCTGCGTAGGTGAAGACTGCGAACAGTGTTACTCATGTTTACTGGCCTGTCCACAAGTGGATACCGCATACAAGGATTATGTTGTGGATGAAGTGATACCGGAGACAATACAACCTGCGCCGCGCATCACTGCCCTGGACAACTATTTCATGGCGTTGATGGCATTGATTTTGGGTATTTTTATCGGAGTTTTTATAGCACGCTGATCGGGAGATTTCGGGGAGGCTACAGGAGGCCCCTTTTACAAAACTTTTCCAACTATTTTGTACGATCGAGAAAGGACCGGAGAAAATGGCGACGGCAGAACCAATTCAAACTGCCTCGGAAGAGCAAATTCAGGCTCAAATGGCCGAGAGAACCGATCTGATACCCATTTTCATTATGGGCAAAAGATATGATGTTCCCAGCACTCTGACTATTCAGAAGGCCTTTGAATTCGCAGGATATCAGCTAATTCGCGGGTGCGGGTGCCGCGGCGGAATTTGCGGGGCGTGCGCGACGGTTTACAGGATGCCCGGGAGCCCCAAGATCTATGTGGGCCTGGCATGTCAGACGGTAGTCCAGCCAAACATGTATTTGGCTATGGTGCCCTTCTTTCCTGCCAACAGATCGGCATATCAACTGGAAGAGATCAAGCCGGACATCAAGACGTTGCTGAAATATTACCCCGAACTGGCAAAGTGCATGGGCTGTAATACCTGCACAAAGTCATGTCCGATGGATCTACCGGTTATGGAATACATTTCCGCGGCGCTCCGAGGCGACATTGAGAAAGTGGCGGAACTCTCATTCCCGTGTGTGATGTGCGGAATATGTACCTCGCGATGCCCGGCGGAGTTGAGCCAGTACAATATCGCGATGCTTTGCCGGCGTTTGACCGGGAGGCATATTTGGCCAAAGGCGCGGCACCTTGAGGAGATGGTGAAGAAAATCGAGTCGGGGCGCTACCAAGAACCGCTGAAAAAACTAATGTCCGCAGATCTTCAGACGCTCAGGAAATTGTACGTGGACCGTGAGATGGAGCCGCATACCGCTGAAGAGATGTGGACCCCGCAAGAAAAGCAGTATTTGTGATCCGGAGGCGCTAAATGGGATATACGCCGGAACTGATCGAACTTATAAAGAAAGTTGATAAGACCCGTCCTGAAAGGGTGGAACGAAAAAAAGCAAGCCTGGAATTTCCGGCCTTAACTTTAGATGAACGACAGACGAGGCTTGAAAAATATCACCCGGACTATCGAGCGGGCGGTCTCAGGGAATTAAAGGTCGGCCCGAGCAAGGGTTACTCGCTCGCGTGGGAGTTCGCGGACATTCTGGAATCGCGTAGCCGCGTAGACCCTGACAAGATCGACCTGAATGAAGTTCATTATGAAACGGATGTTCTTGTGATCGGTGGTGGAGGAGCCGGTACGGCCGCGGCCCTGATCGCTCAAGAGCAAGGCGCGCGTGCGATCATATGCACCAAGCTGCGGCATGGTGACGCCAACACAATGATGGCGGAAGGCGGCATCCAGGCCGCAACCAAAGGCTGGAAGGATTCACCTTATTATCATTACCTCGATGTTATGGGCGGCGGCCACTTTGAAAACGACCCCGAATTGGTCAATACGATGGTCACCGAAGCGCCCAAGGTTATTGCATGGCTGGAGCAGCTGGGTTGTATGTTCGGCAAGACCGATGACGGCACACTGTTTACTCTGCACGGAGCCGGTACCTGCCGCAAACGGATGCACTATGCAGGCGACATGACTGGCGCTGAAATAATGAGAACAATTCGGGATGAGGCTCGAAATAGGGTGAAGGACATTGGAGTCCTCGAGTTTTCCCCCGCGGTCGAGCTGCTAACGGACGGTAATGGTCGCTGCTCCGGAGCAGTGTTATACAATCTTGAAACCGAAGAATACTTCATCGTCAAAGCTAAAGCCGTTATTATGGCCACCGGAGGTTCAGGGCGGCTGCACGTCCAAGGTTTTATGACCACCAATCATTACGGCGCAACAGGTGATGGCATTGTAATGGGATATCGTCTCGGGATAGGTGTGCGTTTCCTCCATGCCACCCAGTACCATCCTACGGGCGCTGTTTTTCCCGAACAAGCCGAAGGTCTTTTGATAACAGAGAAGGTTCGCGGCGCAGGCGCCAATCTGGTCAATATTGAGGGTGAGCAGTTCGTATTTGAAAGGGAGCCGCGTGATATTGAATCCGCAAGCATCATCCGCGAATGCACCAAGGTGGGCAAAGGGATTCCGGTTCCAGGTCAGGCGGGAAAGTTCGGCGTGTGGCTCGATTCCCCCATGATTGATCTCTTGGAAGGCGAAGGGACTGTTGAAAAAGAGTTCCCGGCCAAATTCATCCTCTATAAGCGCTACGGGATTGATATTTCAAAGGTTCCGATGCTCGTCTATCCGACTCTCCATTATCAGAATGGGGGTCTGGCCTATAGGCCCGACGGCTCGACGCCGGTACCCGGCTTTTACGTCGCTGGGGAAGTAGGCGGAGGCGTACATGGGGCCAACCGATTAATGGGCAATTCGCTGCTGGACATAATGGTTTTTGGAAGACTCGCGGGAGAAGCAGCCGGGAACTTCGCAAAAGCGAGAGACAAAGTTAGCGAGCTTTCCGTCGATCACGTGAGGCGTTTTCACAAAGAATTGGAAGATGCGGGGATAGACAATCCGCCGGTATCGCCGATTATCTTACCGGATTACGGCAATCCGGATGTAAAGAGAAGGCAGTGGACCACTACCTACGTGGGCACTATTCGATAGATTTCTACCGGGCGAATGATCGAAATGAAGAGACAGGCCAAGACACAAGGGACACTTTCCGCGGTATGGAGATATGTCGTAAATTTGCGAGATTCGTCCCCCTACTGGCGACTTCAAGCCACAGCGTGGGGGATTGTCCTTGTCGTGCTTGTAGCAACAGGTCTTCTTTTTGCGGTTCTTGCTTTTTCATCGATTTCGGGAGGCGGAAACATATCTTACGCGGGTGTAGGGTCACCGGGGCCGGTCTCATTCCGGCATCAAACGCATATGTGGTTTCAGAGTGGCAAGTACAAGGATTGCAAGACTTGTCATGATGCCATCTTCGCTACTGAGAAATACGGCACTTTTGTTCTGAGGGCACTCAAGAATTCTCCCGAAAAGAAGGTGCGAATAGGGCGGGACGCCTCGACTCTTTACGTGCCTGATAGTCCCGCACAAAGTGACCTGGACCTCATCACGTATGAGGTGCCTAGAGCTTGCGCGACCTGCGCCACCGGTAATTGCCACGACGGTAAGGAATCCTTCAGCCGGTTAGAGTGCCTCCGTTGCCATCGTACTCAGTAGGTGTTGATCAAGATACGAGCGATTGTGAATGAGTGACAAAAAGACATTTAAAGAAATTGCGCTTCAGTCCGGTCCCGATACCGCGACAAACAAGACTGGTTCACGGGGCGATACTGAAGAAAAAAAGCCGAAGCGCTGGGCAATGCTCGTGGACCAGCGCCGATGTATTGGCTGTCATAGTTGTTCAATAGCCTGCAAAAGTGAAAATAATGTGCCGCTCGGATACTGGCGTTCATGGGTAAAAGGCATTCAGAAGGGGACCTACCCAAACGTGGGGAACCATTTCCTCCGGCGTCTATGCAATCACTGCGATGTTCCGCCCTGTGTGCAAGTCTGCCCTGTCCAAGCCACAGTGAAACGTGAAGAGGACGGCGCAGTGATTATGTACTACGGCAAATGCATAGGCTGCGGTATGTGTATCGGTGCGTGTCCCTATGACGCGAGGTTCTTTAATCCCATCCGCAATACCGCAGACAAGTGCGATTTCTGCATGGCTCGCATAGACAAAGGTCTTCAACCTGCCTGTGTGGAAGCATGCGTCTCCGGTGCGCTGTTATTCGGAGATATGGACGACCCGAAGTCGGAAATCAGCCAGAGATTGGCCATGCTCGACACAAGTGTCATTAAACCCGAACTCGGAACCAAACCCAAGGTGTTCTACGTGCAGGCGGACCACGATCTGAAAGGCAGAATCCATTATTCCGACGATTTCAAAGAGCAGATCCTCGATTACGGCCGGCACATACCGAGTCCGGGAGCTTCGTACTGGAAAAAAGGGGAAGATAAGTAGATGGATGCCTCGGTTCTGTTCAATGTGCCGCACGAGGTCCCCTGGAAGATCTATATTCCTCTTTATTTCTATTTTACAGGACTCTCCGCAGGCTCATTTATTTTGTCGACCCTGTCGACGGTCTTTGGAATTAAGCGATTCAAACCCATGGCGCTACCGGCCGCGATTATTTCTTTCTTGTTGCTCCTGCTTGCGCCGGCCTGTCTTATTCTCGACCTGCATCAGCCCCTTCGGTTCTGGCACACTCTTGTTCCTGAATATTTCAACAACACGTCGGCATTATCATACGGTTCGTGGCTTCTGACCGCATATCCGATCGCAAACCTGATCTACATTTATTTCATTTTTGTGAAAAACGATCGAGTGACGCGTGTGCTCGGGATGATTACCGTGCCTTTGGCTATTTTTGTGCATGCGTACACCGGCTTTGCGTTTGCTCTGGTGCGGGCCCGAGCTTGGTGGCACTCGGCGCTGATGCCCGGTTTCTTCCTGACTTCGGCGCTGCTCTCCGGAATCGCGCTGCTTCTGGTGGTCGCACTGATCATCGACCAGTACCGAAAGGAAAAACTGGACCCCGAGCTTTTCAAGAGCCTGCGCCTGATGATGATCGGGATACTGTTAACCGACCTTTTCTGGAACGGTTGCTTTTGGCTTACGCTTCTTGTATCGACGGCTGATGGTTATGCCTCGGTGATGTTAGCTTTTCATGAAAAACTCTATCTCTGGGGCGAAATTATCTCAGGTATGCTTGTTCCTCTGGTGATATTGCTGCTGCCATGGACCAGGAGTCGCAGGGCCTGGTTGTGTGTGGCTTCGATCCTGATAATCGGCGGCGTATTTCTCATGAGATACTCTGTGGTTTTCATCGGTTTCGATGTGCCGTTAAGTTAAAGAATAGACGGCCGATTTGTGTAGTTTGCTGAACAAAAGAAATATCAATAAATGAAAAGCATTTCTCGACGAGAATTCCTTCGCATAGCTGGACTAATGGGAGGCGCGTCCCTGTTTGCGGGTTGCACTTTCCTCGGAGACAACGGCCCTGTGCCGGAATATATAAAGGGAGCGCCGGCAGTAGATCCCGCGGAAACTCTCCCCGGAATTAGCAATCTATATACAATCTGCGGACTGTGTCCCGGAAACTGCGGCATATGTTGTCGGGTAGCGGAAGGCACAGTCGTAAAGATAGGCGGTAGCCCATTTCATCCTGCCTCCTGCGGAAATCCACTACCATTCGCTATAACTTTGGACGAGGCCCTCAGCAGAAGTGGGAGCGTATGCGCGATTGGCGGGAGCGGAATTCAAACGCTGTATGATCCCTTCAGAGTGGCACGACCCCTGAAGCGCGTGGGACCAAGGGGATCGGGAAAATGGGCCGCGGTCTCGTGGGAACAAGCCGTCACGGAGATAATTGACGGTGGCGATCTTTTTGGTGAAGGAAGTGTCTCCGGCCTGAACCAGATAGCACAAGCTCGTGAAGGTCTAGAATTTCTTGTTGGCCGAGCCGACTGGGGAGCCCTAACATTTATCAACCGTTTTGTAGCGGCTTTCCCTGGGGCGACTTTGGAGCGGGACCGGGAAACTGAAATTATAGATGCTGCTCGAGCTGCGGCCGAATCGGTCTTCGGGTCAGGGATCGGTCCTGTGGACGCTGATTACTCCAGCGCTCGTTGCGTGGTAAGCTTCGGTGACGCTCCGCTCGATTCAGGAATCCCGCTCGTCTCGGTAGCGCGCAAGATCGCTGACGCGCGAGTCGGTTCTCGGGGATTTCGGTGGGCTGTTATAGATCCCAGGCTGTCCACTTCAGCCTCCAAATCGGATTTGTGGGTTCCGGTGATTCCGGGTCGTGATCTCTCTCTCGTTTTAGGGATTATGAGGCATCTGCTTGACCACTATCCGGCAATGGGCGCTTCGTTGGATGAAAATCTAAAGCAGAAGGTCATGGCCCACTCGGTAAAAGAACATGCTGAGAATTGCGGGGTAAGTGTTGAGACCGTCGGCCGTGTTGCAGGCATGCTTGCGGAAGCCGGGGAGAAATCCGCAGTCATACCGGGACGCGGCATTCTTGCAGGTCCGAATGGATCGCAAACTGCCGCGGTGATTCTCAGTCTCAATCTAATGGTGGGGTCTGTTCCAGGCTCGGGAGGATTAGCTTTCAGAAATGATGATTTCTTAGCGGATGCGTATAAGAAAGTAATGACAGGGATTGAACATGGGAAGCAAGCAGCCGCCTCGGGCGCCGCGTCCAAAGCTCTGCTGCTTTGGGAAGCGGACCCTGTTTACGACGAGCCTTCAAAGGCCACTGCCCTACAGGATTTAAAGAAAAATCCTTTGATTGTAGCAATAGATAAGCAGATCACCGAGACTACGGCTCTCGCGGATTACATCCTTCCGGACACGACTTATCTGGAGCGCTGGGATATATGCGTTTCGCCACCTTCAGTCACGCCTAATGGATTCGGGGTGCGCCATCCAGTGGTAGGCGCTTTGGATCCGCGATCAGGGAAGTATGCGCCGATTCTTCCGGAAACACGCGTGATGGAAGAGATTCTCGCGTATCTCGCCTTCCAGCTTAAATTGCCGACTTTCGAAACACCAGGGGATCATCCGGCCAGGCCGAAATTTACAGCGTCGGATTATTATCGTAATCTGGTCGGGAAGGTCCTCGAGTCAATGCAAAAGGTCGGTCTGCCCATATCTGCTTCGGAAACGAATGTTGCAAAAGTGGTTGATCGCGGCGGATTTTTCGCGTCAGATACCAAACGTGAGATCAAGAGGGATATCAAACCGCCGGCAAAGCGACTGACCATCCCTGCGGCAGCCTCTGAAACTGAACCAGCTCCCGGCCGTGACGCCGAATTTCTGTTGATAAGCTATTCGCAGCCTTTTCATAGGACCCCAAGATCGGGAATCAACAGTTGGCTCTTGGAAGTGTTGCCCGAAAACCGGCTCATTATGAATAACAGAGACGCCAGGAAATTGGGCATCGATAAGCATGATAGGGTACTCGTACAGACCAATGACGGAAAATCGCAATCCGAATGCAAAGTACACGTAATGCCGGGGATCAGGCCGGGTGTGGTGGCCCTGGCGCAGGGGTTCGGTTATCGGCAGGCCGGCGCGATGCGCCAGATAATCAACGGCGCGTCCCGATCGGAGGACAAGACCCGAGGCGCAGGGGTGAACGTTTTCGCCCTGGCCAGTAGCACGGGAGTAACGACGGTAAAGATCAAAAAAGTCTGATCGCCTGTCACGTGTTAGAAAGGACCGGCAAGACGCCGGTCCTTGCAAAATGTCCCTCCCCCCGGCAATTCCCGGCAATGACCCCACGTCACTTCGGGCAACACCTAATCCATAGCCCCTTTGTATACAAACACGTAGTCTTCGTTGTTGATATCCACCTCTATGTCCGCTCCGCGTGATTCAGCGTAGATCAGCCAAGTAGGTTTGTTATCACCGCAGCAGATCACATCAGGTGAAAACCTCCCGCTGGTCTTGTCGAACCACGCCAGAAGCATGGGGTCGGACGACAACTCTCTGGCTTTCCTGTCGGCCAGAACCCTGGCGGTTGAGAAGTCCAACGGGTTATCATCCACCTTTACCATCACCGGATGAGTCAACATATCTCTGGTTATATATTTACAGTCCATCATGGGAACCTCCACATGTGCGCGAGCTGTATGCCCCAACTCGATGAGGCAAAGCTCAGTCAGGCTGCAAAGCTTCTTTTTCTTTAATCATGAATCATACGGTTTCAAGAGCCTGCTGGATTGATTTCCGAAAATCCTTGACTTGCTGCCTACAATTACTAATCCTGCGCCCAAAGACAGTCCGACAAAATACCAGCGGGAGTGAATCCCATGCGTGATTGGAAAGCTCGATACTCTTCGAAGCTCGTTTCTGCAAAAGAGGCGGCATCATATGTACGGAACGGTGACAGGATATTCCTGAGCGGCACATGTTGCGAGCCGGCGGCTATAATAGAGGCTCTGGGCAATTCCACATTGGAAGACGTGGAAATGATCCAGTTCATCCGAGGAAGTGCGGCCGCCTCATTGGCTGCCAAGGGTCAACACCGTTTCAGGTTGAAGACCTTCTTTCTCGGTGGCTTGAGTGGAGAGATTTACGGAACATCAGAAGCAGACTATGTGCCGCTTTTCCATTCACAGATCCCGCATTTTTTCAGGGCCAGGCGCATTCCCATTGATGTGGCCATTGTCCAGGTTTCCGAGCCGGATCGTTTCGGGCGATTCAGCCTTGGCATTTCGGTCGATATAGCACTTTCCGCTGTTGAATCCGCCCGGATGGTGATAGCGCAGGTTAACCCCTTTATGCCTCGCACACAGGGCGATACCCTCGTGCCCGTCGATAGAATCCATTATTTAGTAGACGGGCCACAGCAGTTATGTGAATTACCGGAGGAGGTTCACGGCGAAGCGGAGCGTGCCATTAGCCGGTATTCGAGTGAATTGATCGAAGACGGATCAATACTGGAATGCGGTTTTGCCGGAATATCAAAGGGACTGGCTGATTTTTTGAAAGATAGACGGCACCTCGGGATACACACAGAGATCTTTGCCGACCCGCTTATGGACCTTATAGAAACAGGAGTAATCGACAATAGCACGAAGAAAATATACCGGGGCAAGTCGCTGGCGACTTGCTGCATGGGAACCCATAGGGTTTATGACTTCATTAATGAAAATCCTTCAGTAGAATTCTATCCATCTGACATGCTTTTAGCGCCCACCTTCATAGCGAGCAACGACAAAATGGTGGCGATCAATCTGGCCGTGCAGGTCGATTTACGAGGCCAGGTAAGGCAGGGAAAACCTCGGTGGACGGCCTTCGAAGGTTCCGGAGGCGATCATGATTTCATGAGGGGAGCAAGTCTCTCGTCCGGAGGCAGGTCTATCATCTGTTTAAGATCCACTTCTTTGAGAAGTGGTCTTTCGACGATTGTTCCGTCGTTCGGACCCAAAGCCGCGGTGATAATGAATCGTGGTGAGGTAAATTACATCGTCACCGAGTACGGCATAGCGTATCTGGGGGGTAAATCCTTGCGTGAACGCGCCATGGCGTTGATCGAAATCGCGCACCCCGACCATAGGGAAAACCTCATCAAAGAGGCACGCGAACTGGGCTATATTTATACGGACCAGTTCTATGTCCGCACCGCATCTCCGGAGCTACAACAACGCGTCCGGACCGAGCATGTCTTTAAAGGCGGCCTGAAGGCACATATTCGTGCAATACAGCCTACGGATGAATCCATGATCCGGGACCTCTTCTACACGCTTTCCAAGGGTTCAGTTTATTTCAGATACTTCAGCCCCCGACGAAGCATGCCCCAAGACAATCTTCAAGAGTACGTCTGTCTCTCGGAAGAAAAGGGCCTCTCTCTGGTAGTTACTATCAATCCGTATGAAACATCCCGTATCATCGCCGAAGGTCGTTACGTATTCGAACAATCCAAAGATGTCGCTGAAATTGCATTCATGGTGGATGAGCAATTTCAAGGCCGCGGCATAGCGACTTTTCTGCTGAACTACCTCATCGAAATCGGACGGGAACGCGGCGTACAAGGTTTTCAAGCAGATGTCCTGGTATCAAATGAGTCGATGCTGCATATTTTCGACAAACTGCCTTATGCCGTGCACAAGAGTGTCGCGCATGGCGTCATCTCCATCAAATTCGGGTTCGATGAGCTAAAAGAAAAGATGTGATTAGCGCGATCAACCCCCTTGCTCGTCTCTGAGCGAATTGCTATTAAAACCGGCTGGACCCTAAGATCATAATCGGGAGGCTTGTATGGACGAGGAACAGAAACAGAACTGGATGAATTTTCTTGCCCTGACAACCGTGTTGCTGGCTGTCGGCGCTACCGTATCCACCCTGAATGTTGGAAAATTTTCTAATCGCTCAATCTTGAAGCAAACTCAAGCATCGGATCAGTGGGCGTATTATCAAGCCAAAAGTATCAAAAGTTATCTTTACGAACTGCAGAAAGAGAAACTCGAAATAGAACTTAAATTGATTGCAAACACTGCTCCTAAAGAGGTGCAGGAAGAATATGAAAAGAAAATCGCTACGTATGCTGCTCAAATCAAAAGATACGAAGGCGAAAAAGCCGAAATAATGAAAGAGGCAAAAGGTTTGGAGCAACAACGAGATGCAGTCGCGCTTCATTCCCAATCTTTCGGAATGGCGGTCATACTGCTTCAATTGGCGATACTGCTAAGTTCCATGGCAACGCTGATGAAGAAAAAACTGTTGTGGATGACTGGATTGGTCCTCGGCATTGCTGGGGTCGTGTACTTTGCGAATGGTTTCTGGCTGTTTATGTGAGTTTGTGAGCACTTATTGGCGGCAGGAGAGTTTTTAGCCACGTTTGCTCTTGGCTCACAGGTTAGCGGGCTTGCCAGTGCACAGAGCGAATGAGAGACAAAGCTTCCTCCTGTGCAAAGTGATTCTTGACGTGGGCTTTAGTGTGGATTATCCTGTGGATAAGAATCCACATATAGGTGAAGCGATGAAAACCATCCAAATGACTCTTGACGAATCTTTGCTTGCCGAAGTGGACCATGCGACCGAAGATCTTAATACCACGCGCTCCGCCTTTATCCGGTCCGCCCTCCGGCTTGCACTCCGTCGGCACATTGAGGCTAAATTAGAACAGCAACATGCCGATGGCTACGCACGCCATCCTGTCATGCCTGGAGAGTTTGATGTGTGGGAAGACGAACAAGCATGGGGGGAGTCGTGACTCAAGGTGATATCTACTGGTACAACTTTAAGCGACCGGATAAGCGCCGCCCCGTTCTTATCCTCACACGACAGTCTGCTATTCTTTTTTTGACCGGTATCACCATTGCTCCCATCACCAGCACGATTCGCAAAATCCCGACCGAGGTGGTGTTGAGCGAGTCAGATGGGTTATTTAATGAATGCGCGGTAAATTTAGACAATATTCAAACGGTCCAAAAGGCCAAAATTGACGGATTTATTGCACATCTCTCCGTCCAAAAAATGAGCGAAGTTGCACGAGCAATTGAATTCGCACTCGCCCTGGATGAGTTCCGATGAATCAGTTTTTTCCTCATTATTTTAAATGATCAAGCAAAAGCTGAAGTTCCTTGACCAGCTCCGAAACGTGAGAGAATCCTGCAACCTCACCCGATTCAGCCGGCCTTTGTACGAGGACGACACGACAGCCCCCAAGATGTGCCGCGTCCAGTTTTTCTGGGACACCTCCCGCAATGCCGCTATCCTTGGTTACAATTACGCCGATTCCATAACGTTTGATAACGGCTAAATTTTCTTCGACGGGAAAAGGCCCCCTACCGGAGACAATATTATCGTCAGAAATCCCGGCCTTACGGCAGGCTTCTATAGAGCTCGGATGAGAAAGCACGCGTGCCACGAGGCGAATCCCTTTTGCGTTCGCTTCATTGACATATGGTTCGAGATTCCGGGAACCTGTGGTCAGAAGGACCGGCAGACCAAATGAAAACGCCAGCTTAGCGGCAGCAGCATGGTCGGATACGGAGGTTATCAAGCTGTCCTGTTCAGGTATTGGCGGCCTAATCCACGCAAGGTACGGGATTTTGAGCTGATCAGCTGCCGTGCGCGCATTTACCCGCAGAGATGCCGCATAAGGATGGGAAGCGTCGACGATGGCGATCACGCCTTGCTGATTGGCTAATTGAGCCATTTGGTCAGGGTCCAATCTTCCGGATCGACGTGCAATATTCGGATGATCCCCCACATTTAGCGGAACATCCGTCGCGGTCGACACGAGCACATTGAATCCGGCATCGGCCAGAGCAGAAGCAATCGCGGCCGTTTCACTTGTTCCGCCCAGGAGAAGAATCATACTTGATACCCGCGTGGGGTTATGAAAAAGCCCTCAATGATTTTGGAGGAAGTGTTTCCAATAATTACTATGCTTCTCATATTAATTTCATGATCGAGAAATTGATCGAGATTGGTGAGTATGATTTGCTCGTCTTCTGTTCCCAGGGCTGTGCAGATACCTACCGGGACATTTCCTTCACGGTATTTTCGAAATATGGCTGCCGCTTCGTCCAGTTGAGCCGTTCGTTTCCTACTTCTTGGGTTATACAGAGCCGTGACCAGATCCGCTGCTGCTACTGCCTCCACTCGTTTACGTATCACATCCCACGGTACGAGGAGATCGCTGAGGCTGATGCACGCGAAATCTAGCATCAGGGGCGCTCCGAGTTTCGCAGCAGATGCGGTCGCTGATGTCACCCCCGGAACGATTTCAATAGGTATGGTCTTTCGCTCGGTTTTCGCCATTTCCAGAGCAAGTCCTGCCATTCCGTATATTCCCGCATCGCCGGAGGAGATCAACGCAACGGTCTCCCCTTGCTCGGCTCTTTCAATTGCCGCCAGGCACCTCTCTTTCTCTTTAGTCATACCTGATGAGATCAGTTCCTTGCCGACGGTCAGGTCAATGATAAGCGCCAGGTACCGCTTGTATCCTACGATAACGCTGCTTTGCCTTATGGCCTGCTCTGCCCGGCGGGTTCGATCCAGAGGATCGCCAGGGCCTATCCCAATGACAAACAATTTTCCCTGGCTATGGCTACGGTCACTCCGTTGAATGTCCTTTTTTTCAGTACTAATCTCGTCCTCCTTCCCGCCATCAAAGCCGCGGGCTCGGCTACAGCGGGCAAGTTCACCTTTTGATGCACAAAATCCGAATGTTCGAAATTTCCGGCAAACCCTCGAATCTCGTCGGATGATATGAACCGCAGGGGCAGCCCTAATTCTTGAGCGGCTTGCAACAAACCTTGCTCGTCGGATTTGATCCCTGCTGAACTGAGCAGTCTTACTTGAGAAATTTCCAAATCCGCCTCTGTCAACGCGGCCCTGATTGCTGCTACAATCTTTTCGGATTTTATACCGCGGCGGCATCCGACCCCCACAATAAGAGTCTTAAGGGCTTCAGTTGTGGTTGTGATGACCGGTTCCGCTGAAATTGCATTTGCCACTGTTACTGCCAAAGTATTAGCCCCGCCCTCATGTCCACTGAGCAGGCTGACTGCCCACCGTCCCCGTACATCCACGACCACCACAGCAGGATCTTTGGTCTTGTGCTCAAGAAACGGGGCTATCGCTCGTACGACGACTCCGCACGGAGCAATGTATACAAGCCCCCTATATTTCCTGAAAATATCTTTAGTCAGCTCGGTGATGCTTTTGAATCTTTCGCACAGTTGATCTCCTGCGACTTTCTCGTGCAAATAGAGGCTAACATCCGGCAGGCGCCGGATTAGTTGATCAGCCAAGACCGCTCCCTCAGAGGACAGGGTGACGACCGCGAGACTCATTATTTTGCTATCCTGTATTCATGGGAAAATTCCGGGCTGTACAATTTTGAATAGGGAACACCTTTTGCCAGAGCATGCCCAACTATAACCATCGCGGTCTTCTTAATTCCAGCGATGGAGGCCTTCTCGCCGATGTCCGCCAAGGTACCTCTGATTATTTGCTGGTCCGGCCACGATACTCTGTATATGACTGCGGCAGGACAATGTTTACCGTAGTGTTTCGCTAGAGTCTCTGATATCTCACCTATCTTGTGCGCGGAAAGGAAAATGCAGAGAGTGGCGCGAGTTCGAGCCAGTATTTCAAGTTCCTGTGTCTCTGGCAGGGGGGTTCGGCCTGATGTCCTGGTGAGGATAATCGTCTGCGCGATTTCAGGAGCGGTCAATTCTGTACGCAAAGCCGCAGCAGCGGCCTGAAATGAGCTTATTCCCGGTATTACTTCGTAATCGATACCGTGGCGGTCCAGCTCATCCATCTGCTCACCTATCGCTCCGTAAATGGCCGGGTCGCCTGAATGGAGTCGCACCACATCAATTCCCCTGTCTGAAGCATCAATGAATAGCCGGGATATTTCTTGCAAGTCCAGCGCAGAAGAATCATGGCGCTCAGCATGCTGGGGCAGCAGATCCAACACACGTTCACTGACTAGAGAACCGGCATAAATACAGATTTTACAATTCTTAAGGAGTCTTTCAGCTTTGACTGTTAGAAGCTCCGGATCGCCGGGACCTGCACCCACAAAGTAGACTTTCATTGAGGCTCCTGTGATTTGGCGCGGACAAGGAGGATTGAGAGGTAACCCTTTTGAGGTCCCTCGCCTCGGAGTTTTCTAAGGTTCGTTTCCACACGCTGATTTTCCATACCCGCGTGCGACACGAAAACCCCATGCTCGATCATTCCTTTCTCTTCCAGAATGTCGAGGATGCGATCCAGGCGCTTGCCGATTTTCATGAGGATGACCGTTCCGCCCGTGGAAAGGGCATTCCTGACCGCGTCCAGATCGTCCGCTGTCGGCACGATAGTGACCGGTTCTTTGGCTTTGCCGATGGGGAATTCTGCAAGAGCAGCGGCTGCGCTGAATGCCGTAATTCCTGGAATTGTCACTACATTCAGTTTGGGAATGCTGTCACGCAGAGCCTGGAGCATATATATATAGGTCGAGTAGAGAAACGTATCGCCGAGAGTGAGAAAGCACGCATCAGCACCGGTCTCGAGAACTTCTGCTACAGCCCGGGCCGATTCCGCCCAACGTATCTGCAATTCAGAACGGTCCGTTGTCATTGGAAATAGAATTTGATGAATTTTAGCCTGGGGATTCACATGCTTTGCGGCAATGTTCATTGCCACACTTTCAGCGTCTTCACGGGATTTGGGCACGAACACGTGTTGGCATTCGCTCAATACCTTGGCTCCCTTGACTGTGATCAAGTCAGAGTCACCGGGCCCGACGCCTATGCCGAACAGGGTTCCTGTTTTCATGACAATAAATCGCCTTTGATTACCAATACCACTGTTGTGGACGAGACTCGAAGATCCCGCAATTCCTCACGGCGCGTTTCTCGCACCGATTCGTTATCCATAGTCAGATTTTCGAAAATAAAGATCCTGCGATCCGCAGGGGCATTCTCGGCTATGTGATCGGCAACCCATTGCAAAGACCCTGCTCGCCCCAGGAGTACCGCAATTTTATCTGATTTTAGGAGCGACTCATCCGGATAGGGATCTTCTTTGTGTGCGCTAATAATTTTTGCGTCAGCCCAGTCCAACCCAATTCGAGCAAATGCCGCTTGAATGGAGCTTATCCCGGGAATTACTCGGCATTGTTTTCTACCGAAGCGTTCGATAACCAATCGAGCCAGGCTAAAAATACCTGGATCACCTGTAACCAATACTGCGATATTCTTACAGTCGGTCCTCTGTTCAATGACATCCAATGCCTGTTCTACAGTCGAATTAACAACCACGGATTGTAAGGGTCTCGACGGAAAAAGCATCAGAAGCCTTTCCGTTCCGATCACCAGATCAGCTTTTTCCACCGCCGCAGTTGCGGCCGGAGTGACATACTCCCGTGAACCTGGCCCGCAGCCCACAATGGTGATGTAGCGAATATGCGTGCTCGAGTCTGTCAATTATTGCTAATCTCCGTGTCTAAATTTCGATGTGACTACTAATGTGGCGTCGCGCAAATAACTTGCAGAATTTAACCCCGCTGTCATGCGGCTTAGAGCAACAAAATGTTTGTGAACCATTTCTGAGACAGGACACTAAGCTCAGTATGGATTCTCGAGTTCAGCCAAATGCCTTTCGATCTCTCCCCAGCCTCCGAAACTGAGGAGCCAAGATGAAACGAGCGATAGCCGCTTGTCGGTATCTAAATCCTTATTCCATCCTTTGCGAAGATTCCATGTTGCTAAGCGAATGAGATGACCGTGAGCGATGCACCTCATATCGCCGGCGGTTGGCTGAACACTACCATCTCTGAGTTTGGCTACGTCTTCGTCAACAAGTTCAGCGACGCCTCTTATTGAATCTGCTAACCACTTCCTGGGCACAGCGCCGGTTGATCTACACACAAAAACGGTGTCAATGATTGAGGAGCCAGTGCCATTGATATGAATCGACGCTCCCATTTCTGCTGGACAAGGCAACGAGGCTGTGCAAGCCAGACCTGAGTCGAGGATAGCGACGGCTATCGGATGGTATGCCGCAAGGTCATTATGATGATACGTGAAAGCCAGGGGCGCTCCCGATTTGAGAGCCTCAGCTGTCCGTCGAAAGGCGGAGGAAAGACCGTCGGCAAAATGAACCAACCCTCTACCCATGTCTTCGTTGCCTGTAAGTTCATTTGTGTTCCGAGTAGAAGGGCTTCTGAATGCAGCGATATCGCCGTTAACCAGACGGCGAAGCCAGACGTAACAGAAATCCATCAGCTCCGCATACTGGACGTTGCCGAAATAGGGAGGATCCGTAAATACAGCGTCCAGAGATCCCGGCGGAATCTCAGCAGTAGCGGAGTCGCGGCAATCAATTTGGACGTTTCGTCGTTCACTTGTGGAGCTTCCGTCCTTCTGATCTCCTATCCATTCGTCCCTAATTTGCACGATTTCTTTCTTTTTGCCTCGGTATCGGACCTCAAATGGAGCGACGCAATAGGATTTCGCTTTTCGGAATTTCTCAATTATGTTGGCCCAACCGCCGCTCCCGATACAGCTTTTCTTCCTTTGGTCTATGATTCCGAGGAAGTTGGACTCGCACTGCACGAGCCCGACGGGGAATCCGTGCACCGAGAATATATCAAGCGATTTTAGTGCAGTGGTATCATAGCGGCATAGCATATTTTGGTAGCGCAACAAATCCGAGAGGTTTGTTGCAAGGGCATTCCTGACGCGCTCATTCCCGGTTTGTGCTATCAGGCGTGCCGATAATTCAAGGCCAAGGAGCTGTCGGGGATTAAACATCTCGCGGTAGCGGGAATATCCCCATCGGTGGAGACGGTTAGTTTCGTCTCCAGAGGGGATTTCATCATCAGGGACATACTTGGCGTCAGTCTGGTACCATCGTTCTTCCGAGTTCCTCACACGGTCAAAATCTTGGGGATCAGGCGTTTTAAAGAATCTTCCGGTGTGCCGATGCCTACAAGAGGGACAGAAGTATTCAATTGCGAATAGTTTGTGCTTGGGCGGGCCCAATGTCTTGTCCGGAAAAGTGTTGACGGTGCTGCATTTGGGGCATACGCAGCGGTTACTCCTAGCTGGCCCTTCTGACAACAGTTCGGCGCTGCAATATTGGCAAAACCGCGGTTTTCGCCTATCGGCTGTTTCGGTCAATTGACCACAGTTGGGGCATACGAACACGTTTTTTGGATGTCTGGAATCAGCTGACAACAAATAACCGGGGAATAGGCTAATGGACTCACGGCATTTCCGGCACGGAATAGTCTTTACCCAGAGGAAGTACTTTACATGAGCGTTATCCATCCCACAGACATTGCATCGCGTACTATGAAAATGCCCAATTTCACTCTCAAGTTGGTCTCGCAGATAATGCGCGGTTCGGACATATTCGTCTAGATCAAGATGCTCGATTTCTTGTTTCACAATCCAATAAGACATCGGATTGATATCAAATCCGATCACGTCACACCCGAGTCGATTTGCTTCGAGCAGGGGTGTTCCTCCCCCCATGAAGGGGTCAGCCACCCTGACTCCTTGCAGTCGGTTGGCCTGATAGAATGCCTCAGCAACCGGTTTTTCCAGAAACTCTGAAAGCAGCAGTCCGCGGAAAAGCGTGCCGGGTCGTCTGGCAAACCACTTATGCACCGCAATAATCGGTCTGAAATTCTGCTGTATCTGCTTTTCACGTAGAGCTAAATTGGCGATAAATGAAATGTCGAAGTTCTTTTCTATCATCTTTCGATGTTTCCCACGTGAGCCTCTTCGCGAAGGCGGTCATATGATTATACAGTCTTCATAAACATGCAAAGACAAACTGTTCACCTAGCACAAAGCTTCAGGCTCTTTCCCACCACTTAATTTCTCCGCTGTGTCCAAGGATTTCTCCGCGCATGTTCACCAGCAGCACCGATACCGGGAAGCAGTCCGCCAGCCGATTCCTTATCGCCTGCTCGATTAGATCTGCGAGTGTTTCTGCAACTTTCCGATCATTCGGCTCTCCCAAGAAGCTGAAAATCCCTTCTACTGTGGGGCTCCGTTCCATGGACTCTTCCACCAGATCTCTTATCAAGCTTTCAACAAACGAAACCGCGCTTCTTGAGCGGGCCGAATGCGTGTCCCACTGCCCCATGGCAAGCTTGGCCAATTTTCCGGGATGTCCCATTACGAGCAATCTGCTGAAGTCGTATTTCGCAGCCTCGTCCAGCACAAAACCCCATTCATTGCTTACTTCGATCAATTGTTCAGGGACCAGACGAAAGTGCCTTCGGGCCGCTTTTTCTCCAATACGTCCAGGAACAAAAACCGGGGATTTGACATTGCAGGCACCTGCCACATCAAGCACGCATTTCAAGGCATCCCTCAACGCTGTGGTGCTGAACGGACGTACAATGCCGGACGTTCCCAGTATCGAAAGACCGCCTGTTATACCCAGGCGCGGGTTAAAGGTCTTTTCCGCCAATTGCTCGCCGCCGGGGATTGAAATTGTTACTTGCACTCCACGGTCCGTGATTTCTCTGATTGCCTCACTTATCATTTGTCTCGGTGCAGGATTGATTGCGGGCTGACCGGGAGGTACGGAAAGACCGGGCCGAGTCACCATTCCTACACCTTCGCCCGCTGCGAGCGCCAACGTGCCCTTGTTCTGCCACTTGACTGATGCTACCACCAAACAACCATCAGTGACGTCCGGATCGTCTCCTGCGTCCTTCCTAACCGCAGCACAAGCAGCATTTGTATCACCTTCGGCCCGTTCCACCGGCAGCACAACACGAGCGCCGTCCGGAAGGCCTATTTCCATTTGGAGAGAAGGAACCATTCCGCAAAGTATCATCGTTGCTGCCTTTGCAGCGGCTGCAGCACAGGTTCCAGTGGTAAAACCGGTACGACCCGGGTTCATAAATCGGTGACCTCAGGCTGTTTAATTATGAGTTCTTCAGGGATTAATTCCAGCAGCCGTGTTCGGGCCTCTCCGATGGTCAACGGTAAGCCGTTTATCGGAACGCCGTCATAGTGCTTCATTTTGTGAACAAGCGCAGCAATGTACGGCAGCCTCAAACACGCGCGATCTATCATTTCATGATCGCGGAAAATATCATCCACAGGCCCTTGCTTCAGCACAGTGCCATTCCGCAAAACACAAATCCGATCGGCAAATAAGGGCAGCAAATCCACCGAATGTGTTGCCAGAATAATAGTAATGCCATGTTCGCGATTCAGCCTGCGCAATAGCCTCATCATGAGCGCTTCACCAGCAGGGTCGAGCCCGGCGGTGGGCTCGTCGAGGATCAAAATTGACGGCCGCATGGCGAGAACGCCAGCGACTGAAACTCGCTTTTGCTCACCAAAGCTCAAGTGGTGAATCGCACGACCGCGGAACTCTGCTGCATCCACTGATTCCAATGATTCTGTCACTCTATGCTGAATTTGGTCCTCGGGGAGACCCAGATTGCGCGGCCCGTAGGATACGTCCTCCTCGACTGTGGCAGCGAAAAGCTGATCCACTGGATTCTGGAGGACCAATCCCACCGACTGGTACAATTCTCTCTGCGAAAAACTGCTTATGTCTCGGCCGTCGATTTCCACGCGGCCCTTCGCGGGTTTCAACAGACCGACGAGTACTTTTAATAGGGTTGTCTTCCCTCCGCCATTGGATGCCAGCATTGCAACGAATTCGCCGGAATCAGCCCAAAAATCGACATTATCGAGCGCGCGCGTTCCCTCCTGGTAACTAAAATGGATGCCCACAGCTTGAACAGCGATTTTACGAATCACTTCCACCACCATTCCTGAGCAACATAGAGAGTTACTATGGCCGGCAGAATAACCATCACCAGTTGCCAGTTCTTGCGAGACATCTCCGGTAGTGGGCTGAGGGACAGCCCGCCCTGGTAACCACGTAAAACCATTGCTTCGTAGGTCCTGAGCGCCTGATCTAGGGAACGAGCCACAACAGCACCTGCCAGGGCGCCCATTGAAGCTAATGAACGGCGAAAGGTCGAATATCCAAGGCGAACTTTTTGAGCGGCCGCTATGTCTGCGGCATGATCGAGTAAAGCAAAAGTGTAGCGATAAACAAGCAATGCCATTTCCACCCATGCCTCCGGAATCCGAAACCATCGCAGGGAGTGGAAGATTTTATACGCAGGCGTGACAAAGCTCAGCAACAGCACAATGCTCACGGCGCCAATGACTTTCGATCCCAGGAGCAGACCTTTCCAAAGCCCCTGACCGGTGACGGCCATGTGATAACCAAAGAATCCGATTTGGAAAATGGGCTCTCCCTGTGTCAAGAATGATTGAAGGACAACTATTACGAGCACAATGCCCAATGGCCCACCCAGTCTGAACATGATGAGTTTAATGGGGATGGATAACATCAACATGGCCATCAGGCTGATTGCCGCAACTGCAAGCGGAAGAAAGACTTTAGTGGAAAAGACTACTGATAGTATCAGTGCCAACGCCGCGAAAAGTTTTACGCGAGGATCCACACGCGTCAGTACATTGTCTCGGCAGGCAAATATATCTGAAAACAGTTCAAACATTCGGTTGCCTGTTGTTGGCTCCAGGTTTTATCGGAAACAGTTGTCTGAAGTAGAGCCCTCCAATAAATTCGGCAACTGTGCCCGCGAGCAGAAACAGAAAAAGCAGAAGGTCTCCGCGCTCGGTATTCACCAC
The DNA here is from genome assembly GCA_052144015.1 of Desulfomonilaceae bacterium. GTDB lineage: Bacteria > Desulfobacterota > Desulfomonilia > Desulfomonilales > Desulfomonilaceae > DATJPW01. Next base: position 10,605 of record JBKQRG010000047.1, on the reverse strand, counting down.
AGGCTGGCTCGGGGGTCTCCCCGCTTCTTTGGCGAACTTTTCCACCACGGATTTATCAACCCCGGACCATTCAGCACCCGCGCTAATCCAAAGAGTAAAGAAAAATGCGCATAGGATTGTCGCAATCAAAACGGCTGTCCAAGTTCTTCTCACACCACACCTCCTTTGGGGAGCAATTCCAAAAACTCAGGCCGTCGGTTCAGGACGAAGCGATACGCGCCGGCTGCCATGAATCCCTCCAGGATGCCTAAAGGGATCTGGGTCGGAACAAATGCTATGGCTATGCCGGCGAACATTCTTCCCAAGGCTGCATCTCCGTGTAGGCCCAGAGCAAGAATCAAGGAAGTCGCAGCGTAAGTGGCCCAGTCGGACAATAGTCCCGCCAAAAAAGCAGCCACAACCCAGGATGCACCCAAACGTTTAGCGACAATAAATATTCCATAGCCTACAAATGACCCGACTACTCCCATCGTGAGAATGTTAGCTCCCAATGTGGTCAAGCCGCCATGTGCTAGAAAAAGTGCATGCAAGGTCAAAGCGATGCTCGCCAACACCACTGTCACCGAGGGTCCGATCAATATTGCCGCAATCCCGGTACCGCACGGGTGCGAGCACGTTCCCGCGGTAAAAACCGGCACCGGCATCGCCGAGATTACGAAGATCCCCGCTCCCACAAGTCCCACAAGTGCTTTGCACTGGGGCTCTTGTGCACTCCGAAGGCGCAAGGTCCGGAGTCCAAGCAATACAAACGGCGCGGACAAAGCGAACCAGAAAAGGGCCCAAGACGCGGGTAAAATTCCTTCCGCGATGTGCATTGCATGGGCCGGGCCGGGACAGAGGGTCAGCAACCCAGTAACGAGCAGCACAAGTAAACTTGGTTGGTACCAAGGCATCGCTAATTGCCTCCCATAATCGTTCACCGCCGAGATCGCTGGGTGCAGAGAAATTTCTTCTCTTCAAAAATGATCGCGAAACCGCTTGCGGATTGGGTTCATGTGATGTTGTGCAAGGTATTTTCGCTCTCTGCACATTCTGCGATCAATCCAATTTAACAGCCGCTTTCTTCAGCAATGATCATCCTCGTTAAAATCAAGATATTTGGCGGCGTCTTCGGGTGGCATAGGGACAAACTCATACTGTCCCTGCGGCACGGGGTACTTGCTCTTCGATGGGAGCACCATTTCCCGGACGTCGCAACCCGGTTTGGAATCAATGATGCGTTTTTCGACCAGATCCACCAGCACATCGTCAAAACCCAGGTTCTTACCCAACACGACTCGTACGTTCGGAAACCGGGCTGCCGTCTTTTGAATCATTGAAGGTATGTCGAGGACTATGTGCAGCCCTTCATGCAGAAAATATGGGATAACAACTACACAGTCAGCGCGCTGTTTCACGCATTTTTCAAATATTTCAGGGAAATGAGGTCCGAGGCGAGATAAATAGCAAACTTCCACTACGGCGTACCCGTATTTCCTTTTCAGTCCCGCAGCCACCTTTTCCATGCTTTTTCCTGCTTCCGGTACTCGACTGCCGTGGCCCAGAAGGATCACTGCGTCTTTCATGAGAGGCTTGTTTTGACCGCGGTTTTCCTGCCTTTTACATTGATCGTGCATTCAGTTCTCCAATTTCCTTCAATTTCACACCACAAATTCACCACTGGATATGAGCAAAGCGTTCATGCATCTAGGCTGCCAGAGTGCAAAGAGCATGAAGAGTGCTGACAGCCAAAGGGCTGCCGCCTCGTCTGTCCGCGATAGCGATGTATGGAACCCCCAGCGACATGAATTCGTTCTTACTCTCCGTCACGTGAACAAAACCCACAGGCATGGCAATGACAAAAGCCGGCCGTATTGCTTCTTCCATTATGAATCGATTAAGCTCCATCAGAGCTACCGGTGCATTTCCAAAAATCGCTATCCCACCCGGGAGACTAGATTTAGCTTTGCGCACCGCATATAGCGATCTTGGCAAGCTGTTTTCGCGCGCTGCAGCCGCGACATCTTCATCGGCCACGTGGCATATTAGGCTTTCAAAATTGTATTTTCCACATGCTCGCCTGAGCCGAGCCATGGAAATTCCCGAGCGTATCATATTAGAATCCACAAAAATTGGGACCCCTGCTTTCAAAGCTGTAAGAGCCGCCTCAATAGCATCAGGCGAGAACCTGATTTTGTCCACCAGTCCGAAATCCGCGGTCGTGTGCAGGATACGTCGAACGATATGCCATTGTTCCGGAGTAAACGCACCGGAAGATACTTCTCGCTCAATTATTTGAAAAGAACGGGCTTCTATGGCTTCACCGGTCATCGGCTCATCATAAAGATGGTATATGAGCGGTTTCTGCTGCCCATCAATTCTTTTGGGAATATCACTCATAGATCTATAGAACTCCGTCATTTGTCCTGGCACAAAGAGACAAAGTGGTTCACCAGTTCCGATTTCGATGCAAGATGCGCGTGCACATAGCTCGCCAGAACTTTCCCGAACTGAAAACCTTCACTTGCAACGGCGTCAACACGGCGACGGCTGATGCGATAAGCTGTACGCCATCCGTCATTTCCAGAAGGATCTTCCAACAGCTCGGAGTAGTGGAATTCGTGCCCTCTGAAGCTGGTTCCACGTTTGCCGAAAAGAGAGTCCTCAGCCAGCGTCACTTCGACATATCCGAGCGATTTCAGCCGGTCCAACATCTTGGTCCATACTGGCAAGGTCCCCACCAATTCGAACCGTTTCCCGTCTATCAGTTCAATTCCCCGGCCCAAGTACATCAAACCGCCGCATTCTGCGTAAACAGGTTTGCCGGAGGCTGCGAAGCTCTTGATCGAATCCAGCATCGTCGCGTTTAAAGCAAGTGTCTCCGCATATTCTTCAGGATAGCCGCCGCCCAAGTAAATGGCATCCAGCGCTTCAGGCAACGATCGATCATGAAGTGGCGAAAAGCGAGTCAGTTCACACCCCGCCTTTTCCATCGCTTCGAGATTATCCGGATAATAGAAATGAAAAGCCGAGTCAAAAGCCAAACCCAATCGTACCCGCTTTTCTTCATTGGCGATTTTTTGCTTTGGAGCTGCTATGTCGAGGCTCGGGGCTTTTCTAGCGATATTCCAAATTGCGTCCACATCAACATGCATTTCCAGCGCATCTGCCAGCGCCGAAATGATGCTGTCAGGCAAATTCCGACTGTCCGCGGTTACCAAACCAAGGTGACGGCTCGGCAACTCGGGAAAGCATCCTCTGGGCAGCGCGCCAACCAAGCCGGGCAAACCGAATGCCGAAAGTGATTCACCCAACCAGGAACCATGTTTCTCGGAACCGCAATGATTCGCTATAACTCCTGCAATATTAAGCTGCGGCTGGAATTCCGTGTAGCCTTTAACTACAGCGGCGAAACTCCGGGCTACACCGTAGGCGTCTACGACCAGTAATATTGGCGTATTCAGCCACTCTGCAATTTCTGCCGTGCTTCCTTCCGGCCCGACAGGATCGCTGCCATCGAATAGTCCCATTACTCCTTCCACAATCGCAATATCAGCAGTGGCAACCCGATCGGCAAAGAGCTCGCGAACGTAATCCTCACCGGTCATCCAGCCATCCAAATTGTAACACGGACTTCCCGAAGCGACACTCAGGTAAGTGGGATCCAGATAATCCGGGCCGATTTTGAACGATTTCACACGCAGACCGCGCTTTTTGAACACAGCGATAAGAGCCAATGTCACCGAGGTTTTTCCTACGCCGCTGCCGGTCCCGGCGATTATCACTCTGGGACAAGAAACCTTCAAAAGCTACTCCTGTTAATCTAATTAATAGCCAAATCCATACGTGAGCCCAAACCTTATTCCCAGAAACAGCACCAAAGCGAGACCGGAAGTCATCAATAGCAGCCGATTGGCATCACGAATCTCCTCTGGTTTCGGCCTCATCAGCAGCTCACCGATCATCGGTTTATTTGACGGTTCTCCATCATAATAACTCAGACCGCCGAGCTGGATTCCTAATGCTCCCGCCATTGCAGCCTCAGCTTGGCCTGCGTTCGGGCTCGGGTGACGGAGGCGGTCACGCGCGAATACCCGATAAGACCTGACCGCATTTAAATTCAAGATTAATGCGGCAACCGGAATTAGAATTCCTGTGAGCCGCGCTGGGATGAAATTGGCCAAGTCATCCAATCTCGCTGAAAACCAACCGAATTCGAGATATTTCGGATTCTTGTACCCAAATGTCGAATCCAACGTATTGACGGCTTTGTAAGCGATAATAGCTATCGGCCCGCCAATAACTGCGTAGAACAGGGGGGAAATAACACCGTCCGCGGCATTTTCAGCCACGCTCTCAACCGTAGCACGTACGCATCCGGCGTCGTCCAGTTCTTCGGTATCGCGGCCGCAAATCATAGCGACCCCATGCCTCGCTTCTTCAAGTGATCCCTTCTTTAGGCTTTCGTATATTTTGGAACTGTGGTCTACCATGTCACGCGCAGCTATACCGGAATAAATTAAGAAAATTGACATCAAATCGCCGGCTAGTGGATCGATGGACCTGAACAATAATACGAGACCGGCCGCACAAATCGCCGTCGAAACTATTACAATTAACGCAGTGACAATCCCGGCCCAACACGGGCTCTCCATAATGGCCCGGAAACGCGGCTCCAGACCTGTTGCCAACTTACCCATGAGCTTGACTGGATGTGGAAACCACCGCGGATCTCCGATTACAAGATCCAGGGCCACGGCTAACAGAATCTGGCACTCCAGGTTCATGCAATTCCCAAGATCCTGTAAATTCGATTCATGTCGAGACTTTGACGAACTGCATCTGCAAGTCGCTCAAGAGCCGGTTCTAAATCGTATTTTGAACGCACCTTGCTGACAGGAGACAATCCCCGACGACTGCGGAGGCGGTCAATAAACCACCAGCGAAATTCATCCGCATCGAAAATGCCATGAAGGTAAGTGCCCCAGATCTTTCCCTCCGAAGATATTGCGCCGTCGAATGATCCGTCTTGTTTTTTCACTAGTGGGCTCAATTGTGCAGACTCGGTTACCCCATGATGTATTTCGTATCCGTTCACCGTCAGACCGGATTGCAAATGATTGGCGCTTACGCGGGTCAAAGTTTTCTCGTAGGCCAGCACGGTAGTAAGGTTCAAAAAGCCCAGCGCAGGAACTGCCTTGCGGTCGGATTCAAGTCCATGCGGGTCTGAGATGGCAGAACCGATCATCTGAAAGCCACCGCAGATTCCTATAACTTCAGTGCTTCCATTATGAGCCAAGGCATCTATTTTGGCGGCAATCCCATTGCTCCTGAGATATTCCAGATCGCCTATCACATTCTTGCTACCGGGGAGAATAACTGCATCGGGTCGATTGAGATCGTCCGCTTGTCGAACTATCTTGAGTCGCACGTCTTGTTCGATGCGGAAAGCATCAAAATCAGTGAAATTGGAAATATGAGGAAGGTCCACCACTGCAATTTCCAGACAATCTGCATCTTCGCGATCTTCATCAAACGCACCGGCCTTAAAGCTTACTGAATCCTCCTCAGGAAGTCCCAGATCGTGAAAATAGGGAACTACGCCCAGCACAGGTCGGCGCGTATGACGTGCGGTATATTCGACTGCATCGTGCAGCAGATCTTTATTGCCGCGAAAACGGTTAATAACAAAGCCGGATACGATTGCCCGTTCCCATTCGGTCAGCAGCTCCATTGTGCCGACAAAAGAGGCAAAAACGCCTCCCCGGTCTATATCTCCTACCAGCAGTACAGGAGCCCCGGCGTATCGCGCCATTCGCATATTGACGATGTCGTGGTGCTTGAGGTTTATCTCGGCAGGGCTGCCTGCACCTTCCAGCACCAATGCTTCAAATTCGCGGGCAAGCGAATCGTAAGCCTCCTTCGCTGCCTCAAAAGCTGTCGGCTTGTAAAGAACATATTCGTTGACGTCCATGTTAGCCACAGGCGTTCCCATAACGATGACCTGACTTCCGGTATCAGTATTGGGCTTAAGGAGTATGGGATTCATTCTAACGTCAGGCTCGAGCCTGCATGCCTGCGCTTGGACCACCTGGGCCCGACCCATCTCATCACCGGATCGGGTGACGAATGAATTCAACGACATGTTCTGAGCCTTGAACGGCGCAACAGAGTACCCGTCCTGAAGCAAAATACGGCCCATAGCTGCGGTCAAAACGCTCTTGCCGGCATTCGAGGAGCAACCTTGAAACATCAGAACCGGTTTTTTGCTTTTTCTTCGCAAAGTTCCGGTAAGCTGCATTGCTGATTTCAGCGATTCACAGAATCGAGTGTTTTCGTCCGCAGTTCTGATCGCAATTCGAAAAAACCGATGATCCAGTCCGACAAAGTTATCGCAAACACGTATCGCGATGCCGTGCGCCAACATTCGCTTGGCCAGGGTTTTTGCATCCAAATCATTATTATCAATGCGTAAGAGCAGAAAATTTGCCTGGCCTGGAAACACGGTGATATTTGGAATGGATTCGAGCTCCGCTATGAGGATTCCGCGCTGCTCCGCCACGTATCGGCGGCTCTCGTTCACATATTCGGCGTCTTTCAATGCGGCTATGCCCACCGCCTGGGCGATAGTGCTCACCGACCAGGCCGGCTGGATCCGTCGAACCGAGTTTATAATCTCCGGATCGGCAATTGCGCAGCCGAGCCGCAAACCCGGGATTGCGTAGATCTTTGTCAATGAAAGGAGCACGATAACATTTGGAGGCCGATTTCGAGTCAGACTGTCAAGCTCCCGAACGAACGGCCCGAACGCTTCATCTATTACAAAAATGGTGGCGGGATTGGCCGATGCTGTTCGCCGCAGCTCATCTGCATCAAATAAAAGACCGGTCGGATTATTGGGCTGACAAAGAAAGACGATTTCTCGAGTTTTCAATTTTTTGGTGAGGACTGACAAATTCAAGCGGAATCCATCATTTTCTCGGAGCAAGAAAGTCTCTATTTTAAGGCCGGCCGCGCCCGAACTCGAAACATAGTCCGCATACGAAGGTGCGGGCACGAGCGCACATTCAGCTCGCAGTGCCCGCGGGACCAGGTGGAGGATTTCGGTAGATCCGTTCCCCACGATAACCTGATCCTGACCAACTTCATATCCGGCGGCAATCGCTTCAACAAGCTCGGTGCAATCAGGGTCAGGATAGTGAGCGACTTTGGAAAGTGAAGCGCTGACCACGCACCTGAACCAATCAGGCAAACCCAAAGGATTAATATTGGCCGAGAAATCGAGAATCCGGTCCTCAGGAAGGCCGGAGACTCGAGACAGCCGTGTTAGGTTACCGCCGTGTTTGTGCGTTTCCATAATTCTATTCAGCCTGTGAAACCGATGCTTCCTCAAAAGTAGCCACCTCGGTCAAGATCCTCACCGCTGCCTCAACGATAGGCATGGCCAGGGCCGCTCCGGTTCCTTCACCGAGTCGGAGATCCAGGTCCAGAAGAGGACGCTTGCCGAGATGATCGAGAGCCACCCTGTGACCTTGTTCCACGCTGCGATGTGAGGCTACCATATAGTCTGCGCAATCCGGTGCGATGCTGTGGGCGACCAGGGCCGCTGCCGTGGAAATGAATCCATCAATCAACACCGGTTTTTGCATGGCGGCCACACCCAGGATCAAACCGGCCAGGCCTCCGATCTCAAATCCACCAACCTTGGAGAGAACATCGATACCATCCGAGGTATCCGGATTGTTGGTTGCAAGAATTTTCTCCACAATTGAAATCTTATGCGAAAAAGTTTGTTTATCTATTCCAGTTCCGTGGCCCGTCACGCCTGCCGGTCGGGCTCCTGTAAATGCCGCCACAATCGAGCTACTAGGGGTCGTATTTCCTATGCCCATATCCCCGGTCGCAAACAGGTCGAATGAAGGACCCAGTTGCATGGCTATATCAATGCCGGTTTCCAATGATTTGACTGCTTCGTCCCGGCTCATCGCGGGTCCTGCAGCAATATTGTCGGTACAGGGTCGTATCGGTCGTGAGATCAAGCTGCCGGAATTGATGGCTTCACTAAGCTCAGTCAAATCACTCATAATTCCCATATTAACGACTATCACCTGTGAGCCGCTGACTCGGGCTATGGCATTGATCCCGGCTCCACCGTTAAGGAAGTTCAAGACCATCTGGCGTGTCACTTCTTGAGGATACAGCGTCACGCCTTCGCGGACCACACCGTGATCTCCTGCCATGACCACCACAACACGTCTGTCCACACTAGGTCGAAGCGAGCGGGTGATTCCGGCAAGATCCATGGAGAGATCCATCAGTCTGCCCAGCGCCCAATAAGGCATGGTTAGTTGATCCAGGCGCTCTTTGGATTTTTCGCGAAACGAGCGGTCCTGGGGCACGATGCGTTTAATCGTCTTGTCAAGAAGAGTCAAATAATTCCCCCATTCTTAAGTTTTAGCGGCAACCCGCATGTTACCAACACCACTTCGTCAGCGGCACGAGCAACAAGCTGGTTGCATATTCCCATTAGATCTCGAAAAAGCCGCGCATCTTGATTTTCAGGCACAATACCCGAGCCGACCTCATTAGTCACCAGGACGGCTGAACCTGAAATCGAGGAGCATGCTTCAATCAAATTTTCAGCCATAACGGTCACTTGATTTTCAGACAGGGCTTGTCCTTGTTCTCGAGCCCTGTAAAGATGATTGTTCAACCACAATGTAAGGCAATCTATCAGAAAGACATTAAATTGCCGCTGATCTCGCAAGATGGCTGTCAATTCGAAGGGCTCCTCGATAGTTTCCCAACGGGATTTGGACCGGGACTCTTGGTGTTTCCTGATGCGCCGACGCATTTCATCGTCAATTGCAAGGCATGTGGCGACAAAGGCTCGCGGGCCCGGGAGGGATTCAGCAGTGATCCTCGCGTATTCGCTTTTTCCGCTTCTCGTTCCGCCTGTTATCAAGACCAATCGAGCCATGTTCCCTATTTCTTTGATGAATATCGCCAATGAACGAGGAACAACCAAAAAAACGTATTATGATTGAAAATTCGTTTGCTCGGCGGGGAAACTTGACAATGTTGCGAGGGGATAACGTTCAAGAAACAAAGTATCCCCGAGTGAATCACCCGGGGATACCGTTTTTCATCCCTATTGCCAGGCTCCCGATCCGCGAAGAGCGTGACTTTTTCTTAGTGCGAGCAGGTCTTCCGGCTCTCGGGTCGTCCTCCGGCCGCCCTTCCCATCATAACGACAGTGGCTTCGCGGCTTTCGTACCCGATCACGGCGGCGGGTCCGCAGCGGATTTTCACCGCTTTCCCTTACGTCCCATATAGGGACTACCCGTCACTCTTCCCATTCCGAATTGTTGATAACAGTATCGGCGGTGGCGGGGAGTAAGTCAAGGCAAAAAGAAACCGCGATCTCATGCGCTGAATCTAGCATTGTAACAAATTGCTCTATTGCCCGATTTCATTATATGCTCAATCCTAACCTTGAAACTATAGTGGCCCCCGCGACGAACTCACATATTTGTCAGATGTTTCTTGATCCGGGCGCAGGAATTCTTTTCCTCCGATGTGCATCTGTATTATTAAGATCATGTACTCTTTTCAAAGAGGAGGCATTCATGCCGATAATGAACTATAAGTGTAACAACTGTGCTAATACATTTCCTAAGCTAGTTTTCTCACCTGAAAACGCCCCACGTCAATGCCCTGCATGCGGGAGCCCCGACCCCGAATATGTGGGGGATGCGTTTAATGCCGATGAGAGAGATATGATCCGGCGAAGTTGTATGTCATGTGATGCATGTGGCGAAAGCATGTGCGGGATCGACGAATCGAGTTAATGGGCCGGCTCGGTGAAGGTCTTCCGGATTTTTTGGTGTGAGTGAACAAATTAAGGTTGGAGTTGTTCAATTCAATCATGCGGATTCAGCTGAATTCCATCCGGATCTTACGAGTTTGGTGTTTCCTCACAGTATTGGTCATTGCGTGTGGTCATGGGCTGGCGCAATTTAGCCACGCGAGCCAGACTCCCATTGATTTCCAAAAGCAATTCAATTTGCCCCAAGATCCGGACTCTCTGCTCAAGGAAATCTTATCCCGCAAGGAATTCACAGACGCGGCAAAAGAGTCTTTCCTTGATCGATTCATAGATTATTTGAACTACTTGTGGCGAAAAGCGCTTTCCTGGTTGTTAGATCGTTGGCCGGACCTGGAGCCTTTCAGTTTTGGAAATGAATCTGTGTGGGCGGCCGTCGGCATCATTTTGTTGACTACTATTTTGGCGCTGATCATTTTCAGGCTCGCACGTTTCTTGTCCGGAGTTTCGAAAAAAAGCCGGGCAAAACAGTCGGAATTCAGTGATGAACCAATAGAGCTGGGAGATTTGGGAGAGATGCAGGGACAAGCGGTTCAATTGGCGCATCGCGGTGAATATAGGCAAGCGCTTATACTACTTTTCCGCTTCGTGTTATTGAGGTTGGATGAATTGGGCCGTATTAACTGGCATCCGTGTAAAACGAATAGAGAAATTCTCAGGAGCGCGGATAGAACCCCACTGACTCACGACCCATTATCCGAGATGATTTCCATGTTTAATGGAATCTATTATGGAGACAA
>JBKQRG010000046.1:0-23707 GCA_052144015.1 Desulfomonilaceae bacterium | reverse complement strand
GAGCGAGCAATCCGGCCCCGAATGCTGCACTCAGAATAAAGCTATATGGCCGGAACAGGTCAGCGTTACTTTGTTGCGGATGGTAGACCACCGAGTCGATGTTCGGGCTGAACAGATCTATTAGTACAGGTTGCCTGTCGATCATCACTCCATGTCTTCTATCGGGACCCGGAATATAAGCGTACAGGAACGAGGACTTGCACGGGCCAAACATAAACCCCAGCTCCACCATCCAGCGCCACCACTCGGTGTACTGGGGCCGGAAGATGCTCCCACTACCATCGAAATTCTCGCTCTCCAGGTTCCCTCGAGAATCTAAAACGCTACCGGAAAGCGACGGGTCGTAATTGGCGGTCCGGTATTGCCAGTCTGCTTCCGCGTTAAAGAAGAATCGCCCATTGTTGTACTTGCAGTAAATCCAACCCTCGGAGGACCAAAAGTTCAAACCGGGGACATTTGCACGATCTGTTGCAAAAACAAATCCTTCAGGCCCGAAATGCCCGGTGAAATATGTTCCGCCCATGCCGGTTTCCAATGGCCCGCTAGCGTATTTCAAAAACCCGAAGAAGTCCTGACGAGGAATGCCGGCTTTGTCGTATATGTTCCAATAAGGCTGTAGCCCGCTAACTCCTTGCACCGGCGCGGCCCTTCTCCAAGGGTATATTCCTCCCCCGAATGTCAAAGGTCCAAATTGTGAAGCCAGCGTAAAGTATTCCTCAGTGCGGTTGTTGCCATCGTACTGGAGCCCGCACCCAAAGTCGAACGGCCTCTTACTGTAAGTGAAACGACCCCAAGGGGATTCCAGATTGATAGACCACCAGAGAGCCTCGGCAGTGGCAAATGCCACGGTCATACCGGGAAAAGTAGCTGTATCACTGTTTCCTATCCTATAAGCTCCTTCCAATTTTATGGCAGGGTTCACCTGGATTTCAGGATAGAAATACGTGGTGAAATAGCTCTTGGAAGCATCACTCCCTGAGACCAGATTGTTAACCTGTATACCGAGCCACCCGTTCACGGGCCCAAAGTCTCCCGCTGTTGCGGCCCCATTGTCAACATTGGGCTTTCCAAAGAAGCCATTGACATTATTCTGAGTGTACCAATCATACTCGAATGTGCTCGTAGACCGCAGTTTCAGCTCCCAGGCAAAGATTTCAATTGGAAGGCAAACCAGAGAGAAACAGAGAACGACAAGAACGCATTTTCGCGAAAACAACCCCCTACCCCCTTCTACCAAAAGCCTCGCGTGGCTACGAATGGGAAGCAGCCTCTAAGACGGCTCCGTCCGCACATACCCACAAAAAGTACAAATAGAGAGTGGTTGCAAAGACAGGTACCAGACGGGGCTTATCAAAACGCCTTACGAAACGAAAGCGATTTTTTTCGGGCCAAAGAAGCGGCTTGTCGGCCTTTTTTTTTGAAGTACTGGGCCGACATTTCTCATGATCGCTTTAAAATAAGCTGCGTTCCCACCATAGAACCCTGGACAAAAGGCAGGGGAGAAACCTCGAGTAATCTTTGTCAAGTGAATACTTCCGTCTCGAAAACAGGAGGGCCAATCCCAAATAATCAGAAAAAATCAGACAATTTCATGTCAGAAACAACATCACTGAATAATGCTGTCCCGGATTTCAATTACTTCCCGTGCTGCTGCTACAGGATCAGAGGCGCGAAAAATTGTGGATCCGACAATAGCTGCGGATTTTGGACCTACAATCGTCGCCCATTCTATAAATTGATCTCTTAACCCTCGGCCGAGCCGGTCCTGACGCCCAAATCCAGGGCACCAGATCGGACGTTGAGTGATAGACCTGTAACGCAGCAGGTCGTTCGGCCGAGTAGCCGGCCCAATGTACCCGTCCACTTCCAATGCCTCGCCCAAAAATAGGATGGCTTCAGTGATGTCATTGCATGATATCCCATGCGGAAATGGCAGATTCAGGCCGGTCTCGGTGGAGGATTGGATCACATTTTCAGAGTCCACTGGCCTAGAGAAGAACAGACTCGCTCCTGCGTGACTCATTAGCGGTAAAAGAAGGACCGCTATACCCGCTGCGCGCGCGGATTCCGCTGCTTCAGCGATCGATGATGGACCGGGAAACCCGTGAACAGTGACGTGAGTTGCTCCGGTGTCCTTAATGGCATTGATGATCTTAGCGTTGGTTCCATCCCAGGATTGTTTTCCACGAAACCCGATATCCGCAATTTTCAGATCCACCAAGATAGGCTTACCTTCAACAATTTCCCTGATCCGCCGCAGAATATCCGTGCCGGATTGAAGCAGTGTTGCCGCGGCCACTTTAATTCCATCCACGATATCGCCGACTTCCCGGACTAATGAGATCACGTCCCGGGCATCGGGTACATCAGCCGCTAATATGATTGCATATTCGTGCATTTAAGTCCTTGTTCAGGCCACTAGCTGGAATTCTCGTCCTGGTCCATGCCTAACTTCACTAATCGGTAACGCAATGAACGAAAAGATATCCCCAGAAGTCTGGCAGCTCGGGACCGATTGCCTCCCGTAATACCGAGCGCCCGGTTTATCAGGTCGCGTTCTACATTGTCTAATGTGTGATTTAGATCTATTCCATCATGAGGAATTTCCTTTTGAGTTAACGGACTCGGTGTTTCTCGCGTTCCCTCAATCAACTTGGGAGGGAGATTCTCTGCCGTAAGCTGGTCTGACTGTTCCAGGGTTACACAGCGTTCAATAATATTCTCCAGCTCTCTAATGTTTCCCGGGTAATGGTAATTGCATAAAACCCTCATGACCAATGACGAGACTTTTCTTATGTTCTTCCCTTGCTCGGCAGCAAATTTCTTCATAAAGTGGTCCATTAGCAAAGGAATATCTTCTTCCCTTTCTCTCAAGGGAGGAAGTCGGAGCCGGATTACATTGAGACGATAATACAGATCTTCCCGAAACGTGCCCTGTTCCATTTCTTTTTCAAGTTTTTTGTTGGTAGCAGCTATTATTCTGACGTCTATTTTCTTTTCGTCAGTGCCGCCAACTCGCCTAATTCCACGATCTTGCAGAAATCTCAGCAGTTTTGCCTGAATGGCGAGACTGATGTCGCCAACTTCGTCCAGAAAAAGCGTCCCCGTATGAGCCGCTTCGACCAATCCTGGTTTATTGGCTACAGCCCCCGTGAAAGAACCTTTAAGATGACCGAACATTTCCGATTCTAGAAGATTTTCAGGAATAGCAGTGCAGTTGACAGTCACAAATGGTCTATCGGCTCTATCCGACCCTTTGTGGATTGCCCTAGCCACCAATTCTTTGCCGGTCCCGGATTCGCCAATAACAAGAACATTGGCTTTAGATGAGGCAATCCGAGAAATAAGGTTAAATATTTCCTCCATCTGAGGCGATTTTCCGATAATCTCTCCAAACCGATGACGTTCATCTATACTTCGCCTAAGTTCCACATTCTCTCTGCGGAGCCGCTTAGCTTCTAGGGCATTGCGGATTATGATACGCAAATCTTCAATTTGAAACGGCTTGGATAAATAATCGTAAGCTCCCTCTCGGACTGCCCTAATGGCGTCATCAGCGGAAGCATAAGCAGTAATCGCTATGATGGGAATAGCGGAATCCAAAGCGTGTATCTCTCTGATAAGATCCAAGCCGCTCATCCCCGGCATTTTGACATCCGTCAATATCAGATCAGGTTCGAGCTGCCGATACAATTTAACACCTTCCTCTCCGGAAGAGGCGGTAGTAACCTCGTAGCCTTCCTGGGCCAACAGAATTTCTAAAAATTCTGTCATACTTGGTTCATCATCGACCACGAGGAGCCTGTCAGCCATTGCGTTCTTCTCCTTTCACCCCATTTGGCTCAGGATGCGCAAGCGGAAGTCGCATAATGAACGTGGAACCGAGGCCCGGCACGCTGTCGGCTTCGATGTATCCGTTATGTGCTCTGACAACATTCAAAACCATAGGCAACCCTAATCCCGTACCTTTCTCTTTTGTCGTAGTAAATGGCTCAAATATGCGATCTTTGATCTCAGTAGGTATTCCGCAACCCGAATCTTGCACTTTGATGATCGCCTGCTTTGCGATCTGTTCCGTTTCGAGGATTATTCTAATGACTCCTCCGTCCTGGGTAGCATCCAGCGCATTAGTGAATAGATTCCAGAGGGCTTGCTTTAATCGAGATGGCTCACCTTCAACTTCTACTCCTTTATTGATAAGCGTCTCTAGCGCAACTTCTCGGCCGACCCTAGGTTCTCGGGCAAATAATTCTACAGTCTCTTCCAGGAGATCGGTCAAGATAACTCTAACTTTGTTAGGCGGCTGACTGGAAATCGTGGCAAGAAAGTCTCCCAATAATGAATTAAGGCGATCAGCTTCACGTATGACTATGCTGAGGAGTCGCTTCTCATTGTTGCTTGAAGGGGTGGACTGAGTGAGCAACTCAGTTGCTGCCCTAAGCGCCGCCAGGGGATTTCTAACTTCATGGGCCATACCGGCTGCGATACGCACAAACGCAGCCTGCTTTTCACTGATCTTGACCCTATCTTCCATTTTTCTGAGCAGGGTCACGTCATGAAAAACAACCAATTTGCCCCTGGGTTGCCCATCGCTCCCTGTCAACTCCGTTACAGTAAGTTCGATCTGACTCTGTTCACCCCGGATTTGTTTGACTGTTACATAAGTCTTTTTGTCGGTGGCCGCTTCTGATAAACCCGCCTCAATTACGGGAAAAATAGAATGTAAAGGAGTGCTTACCAATTCCATCAAGGAGGCGCCCAAAAGAGTGGCTCCCGCTGCATTGACGAACGTCACCCGGTCGGTTTCATCGCTGGTTATAATGCCGCTCGGAATCGAACGGACTATGCTGGTATGCAGATCCGATAGTCGTTCATAGTCGCTTTCTCTCAAGGTTAGAACAAATTTAGTTTTCTGAAGCTGCTCGGCAACGCTGCCAGCCAGGATTGCTAAGACGTAAAATACGGTGAAGTGAACGAGCAGCACCCATAACACATATCCTGGTGTCTGCATGCTCCAGGGACTCACCCACGGCCAATTGCTCGCTGGTATAAGCCCATGAAATTGGAAGGCAACGAGAAATCCGAACAGTACTGCCGCAATTGAAGCAACAGTCAACGCGCCCCGTTTAAAATGCAAAGTGCCGGACGCGATGATCGGCAAAATGTAAATCAGTGTGAAAACACTGGAGGCTCCTCCCGTAAAATAGATCAGTACTGTCGTATAGACGAGATCCACAAGTATTTGCAGGAATGAAAAAGTGCGAAGTTCCGGAAGTAACGGAAGTGAAACGGCATAAATAATGCTCAACGAAAAAGTTGTTACAATCAGTATGTAAAGAGGAACGGCCGAGGCGACAAGAAAAGCGTGAGTTTCCCTAAGCTGCAGGAATATGGTAACTCCGAGCAAAATGGAAGTCACCACGATTCTGAGCAATATCATCCACTCGACACGCCGTCTGAATTCCGGCCCGTCCGGAGGACCTTGTGGGACCAAGTTAGTTATGGGCGAGAGCCAATTCAATGGATTCCCTCCCCCCAGGAACATACACCGAACGGCGAAAACACATCTGAACTATAGGCTGGATACACCTTCTCACTTGTGGCGGACGGTTGTCATTGATTTTGATTATTCAACTCCAATGAATGGGTTTTCCCCGTTCGTCCCTTACGATCGTCTTCACAAAAGTGACCTTGCGAGGGCATTTATATCTTGAGAGATGTTCTCTACAGAATCGGACTATGTCTCTCTCCTCGGGTTTGTTTCCCTTGTCAGGTACGATTAAAGCCTCGATTACCTGGCCGCGCATTAGATCCGGAACTCCAATCAGGGCTACATCCGCTACATTAGGATGTCGGATTAGTATCTCTTCCACTTCCTGACAATAAACATTGAAACCCGAAGTTATAATAAGGTCTTTCTTCAGACCGGTCAGAGTTAGATAACCCTGATCGTCAAGAAAACCGATATCGCCTGTGTACAGCCACCCATTCCGTATGACCGTGGCAGTCTCCGTAAGCTTACCAAGATAGCCGACCATAACATTCGGTCCCTTTACAACGGCTTCACCTTTCACACCCGGAGGCAGAGCATTTCCATTATCATCATGAATCTCGATTGTAACATGCGGGATCGGCTTACCTACTGTCGGAGGTTTATTTGGAATATTGATATTGTTCCATGAAACCACGGGTGAAGCTTCTGTTAAGCCGTATCCCTGATAGACATCGATTTTGTATCGCTCGCAAAATTTTTCGTAAATTTCCATTGAAAGAGGTGCGCCGCCACTGATGGCTATACGCAATGAAGTGAGATCGAGATCTTTGCAGGATGGATGGTATAGCAAACCATAAAGCACCATGGGTACAACACCCGCGAAAGTGATCCTGGCTTCTTTTAGCCAGGGAATCAGTTTGGGAAAATCCACGCGCTCAACGAGATATATTGTCCCGCCGGCCTTTAGAGTATTAAGAAAATTCACGGCAGCACCGAATGCATGATACATTGGAATCAAAGCGAGGCTTCGGGTTTCGGGCCCTCTGCCGCAAACGCTCCAGAGCAGATTTGCTTGACTGTCCAGATTACCATGGCTCAAAGTGGCTCCAAGTGCGCGGCCCAGCAAACCTGCCGTAAAAATAGTCACAGCAGGATCATCAGGATTAAGATCCATTGCGGCGTAATTATCTGAGGCATCGCTTAAAATATCTCGAAAAGAAATCGAACCGTTGGTAGAATCCGTACTGACAATATTTTTCAAATAATTCGACCGATCCTTCAGCGATTCAATCTTGATTACCTGATCGCCCGTACACAGCACAACACTGGGCTTCGCATCGATGAAATAGTGGCTCAATTCATAAGCTGTAGAAACCGGATTCAGAGTCACTGCTATAGCTCCAATTCTAATAGCGGCCAAATAGCTTATGATGAATTCCGGTCTGTTTGGCATAATTATGGCTACCCGATCGCCTTTATTTACCCCCAATCGGATTAAGGCATTGGCAAATTTGTTGATAGAATGCAGCAATTCTGCGTAAGAAACAGTTTGTTCGCCGAAAACAAGCGCAGGGTGATCAGGTAAATCGGCTGCAAAACGATCAACTATCTCACTAAGATTCATAAAGAACTCCAGCGTTGAATTATATCCCAGCGCGCAGATTAGCACGCGTTTGGCTCAAATTCAAGATTTCAAGCCATTATCGGGATGGTTGAATTGAAAAAATACCAATCCTTATCCGCCTGTCCTCACCTTAATGGGTGGCTTAGGAGCAGGGAGGACTGGATGATCAGTAACCAAGAACCACTGCGGCAGCACAATTTTTCTAGTCACATGACGGGGACTGAATTCGGGGCTGGATATCCGTATTGGTTTTATTTGGGCAGGCCAAACTTCTTTGACTCCTGGTTTGCATGATGGCTGAGGGTAGCACTCCAGGCACGACTCAGCGTTTGCAGCGCATCCGACCGGCTTTTCAGAGATTACTATGGGCAACCCTCTCTTAACGGGAAATGGCAGTGGGTATGTCTGAACTACGGGTCGCGGGATCGGAATGTTCTTTGCCGCAACACATGGAACCATTTTTTGATGATATGTCATGCACGCACCCGGGTGCGGTTTGATGAAGAAGGTATATTGTCCGGTATGAGCGAGCACGTCCTCCCCCATCGCTTTTACTGAAAAGGGCAAAAGCGAGATGGAAAATATCAGGAAGAAAAACAAACTAAAATTATGTGACATAGCATACCTCCGATTCTATTAAATTATAGCAGGTTAGCGTAAATTAATCAATTAATTTATATAAATTGGACTCCAAGACTGAAATGATGTTGCAAACGGCAAAGAAGCTGTGATACGCTGATTTGAACTTAAAATAGGTGAGTTGCGCTTTATGGCAGAGATAGTATTCGAACGAGTCTTCAGGCAAATTTTTTGCGGACTCGGTTGCCCGTGGCTTTCTCCGACAGAGTCGGAGTTGTCGAATCTGAATTAATGGCAGGTGCTAAATGGGCTTTAAAAAGGGCGCCATCAGTGTGATGATTATCTCTACGGTAATCTTCGCGGTATCGGGAATGGCCTGGGGACAACAGGTCTGGACAAAATGTCATATAACCTGCCGGTGTCTACAAGATAATGCCGTTGCCAATTTTTCTTTCGTAATTCCTGTGGATCGTTCACCGGATATTGGTTTCGAAGCTGATCTGGCTTGCAAGAGTTACGGTCAGAGGATTTGTCCGGATGGATGCAACAGCTTGAAATTCGCTTATACTTATCAAGTTACTAGCCCGTAATGGGGGCCGTGCAAGACCTAGGGTTCAGATCGACTGTAAGCTAGGGGGTCTAGCGGCTCTCGGTCTTTTTCAATAAGGTCAAGTACCGCGAGTAATCAAGTTTCTTGAAGGCCTCCAAGGCAAACTTGTAGGATTGTTCAGCCAAGGCTTTTTGTCCTATTTTTTCATAGACTCTGGCCTTATCCGCAAGAATCGATGCGGAGGATTGATCATAATAGCTCAACGCCTGCTCATTTTTTTCGGCTCTATCGTAAAGTCTGCCTATTGTATAAAGGGCATGAGTTTCCGCCCGGTCATCTGTTCTGCTTCTGGCCCGCCAGAGAGTCTGGTATGCTCCCATGGCAGCCGGCGGGTCTAAATTTATTGCAGAGGCTATTTTTCGAATTTTTGATTCGAGCGCCTTCCTCGAGGACAAACTTTCATGCCCGTCGAAATAGAACAGAGCGCGCGTTAGATCCGCGAGCGCACCTGCGGAATCCCCGATTTTTTCCCTCATCAGACCACGTTTTACATAGAGTTTGTCCATTCCCTTGTTCAGATTCAATTTCTCCCTGAAAGCTATAGCGGCTACAAGACTGTGAACGGCTTTGTCATACTGTTTGTGGCTGGAGTATATTTCTGCCAGATTTTCCAAAGCCAATATCATATTGGTTTCATCATTAAGGTTTCTATATTTTTTTAGCTCAATCAGATTCTCCTTGATCCTGCGATCCCAAGAGGCTTGTTTTAAGCCCCGCTGGGATTTTTTCGTTGCCGAAAATTTTTGCTCTTCAATGTTCACGCCCGACAACTCTGCAGGCGCCTGGCGGTCCTGTTTTTCTTTTGTGACAATCTGTTGCCCCCCAACCATCGTTTCAATATGAACGGGCTTCTCCCTAGTCGCGGCTCGATTTTTCGCGGGATTTAGTTTATGCGGACGACTCTCAGATTTTTGTCGTAGCTCCCTTCCGGAAGAAGTTTCAATAGGGCTCGCGGGAACAACCCTCATTTTTGCCGTACTCGGTTGTAGTTCTGGCTCGTGGCCCGCATTCCCCATCTGCTTTGCTTTGTCAAGGTCGGAGGGTACAGAGTTGTTCCCAGATTCCTTATCGTCATTTCGAGCGATCAGGCTGGCAGGCGGCGGCTGAGTTGTTTGTCCTGCTCCTTTCGTACGGGAAAAAACCTTCTGGTCAGAAGGAATTCTTTGGCTACGCGCCATCGTATCTCTTATGGCAGCCGCCGTTCGATTCGGGGCCGGGATGGTTTTGCCGGATTCGAGATCGCTGATGGCCTGTGCCAGCTGACCGTCCCCTCGGACCAGGGCCCGCTCTTTGGCCAAAATGTAAACTTCAGATGCTTTGTCGTTTTGTCCAGCCGCTTTTTTCACTCCGGCTATTTCCAGCAGCGTTAATATAGTCTCGTCAGACGCGTTGAGCTGTCGAAAAATCCGAAACGCATCCTGGAACTTTGTCCCCGCGGTTACATGATCTCCCAATTTCAGATAAGTCCTACCAAGTTCAAGAGAGCTCAATCCCACAGCCGCTATATTGCGGTTTCTCTTCTCAAGTTGCAGAATGTCTTCAAATCTAATCAGAGCTTGCCTGGGTTGCGCTTTTTCGAGAAACTGGACTCCTTGTTTATAAATTTCTGCAGCGGCGGGTGATAATTTGTCCGGGGCCCGAGATCGGCACATTTTTTCCAGGAGATAAATGGCTTCTATTGGGCTTCCTGAGGATTGTCTTGTCCTCGTTTGGTTCAAGCTTGTTCCTGGCGTCGGTCGCTCTTGAAAAGTATTCGGGGCGTTTGATGATGTGTCTGACGATTTTTTTTCATGACCGGGAGTACCCCGAGCCTCTGATGAACCTGTAAGTTGGTTCCGGCCCTCATCGATATTGCTTTTTCGTGATCCTGATTTTGAAATATTTTTTTCAAGTTGGGCTATTCTTTTTTCTATCATGTCAGCAGTTGACGAATCCTTGGTCAATCCAACTGACAACTGATACATCTTGCCAGCCTTTTCATACTCTCGTAATTGCTCCAAAGATTCTGCCATAAAAAGAAAGGCTCTGTGGTCCAGGGGCCGAAAAGTCAGGGCGGCTTCTAGGTGTTCGACAGCTTGTTTGTGGTTCCCTTTTTGAGCATAAGCTACGCCAAGATTGGTGTGCACCTTTGATTTCAATTCAGTCGATTTTAGAGCTCCCGTGAAATCCTCGATCGCGTTGTCATAAAGACCTTTTTGTAAGTAAATGACCCCCCTATTATTTAAAGCATTAGCATAGTCGGGTTTGAGTTCGAGAGCCTTTGTGTAATCGGCCAAGGCCTTTTCCGGATTCCCGGATATTTTGTATGCCACGCCTCGATCATTGTAGATATGGAATTCATCCGGATTGGCAGTTATTGCTTGCGAAAATAGCTTTATGGCTTTTTGAGTATCGCCGGCTGCGAGAACCTCCAAAGCTTGGCTGTAGGCGTCAGCGTTCGCCTGCTTGGGTCCCGCTAAGAGCAACCCCCCAATTACTGAAATAAAAATCAAGAGTATTGGAACGCGCTTCATAACCATTCCTGACAATCCGAGCCGCAATAATTCCGGGCCACACGCAATTCAGAAATCTGTCGAACGGCAACTACAAAATACCCCTTGCGTATTAATCGCGGCTTGGGGTTTCTTTAGTTCCAATCCGAGTCGACCAAGTAAATCCCGAATAGAAAACGCAATTTCATCAGCGGCGTCAGAACCGTGTTTAAACTGGTGATTTTTCTAAATGAACTCCATCCGTCAGTATAACTCTTGATAGCCATTGATTCGGTTGGATAGCCGGGTGCGTTTCATATTGATCATACGCGGCCGTCGGACTGACTGCCTTTCCTGTTTTGACGGTGCATGCAATTATTATCAAAAAAACCGAAAAAAGAATTTCATGACAATATTCACCGCTCATCAGGATGAAGATCGACGGTATATAAATTATAGCATAACTGATAGCAAATGAGAAGCATTATGCTCACTATCTCAAGTCACTATCGAGATTTAAGGTATGATACAGCGATCTATCACCAAATTGTTTATGTTCGATTCGCGTTACCTCTTCGGGGGATCACATTGACAGTGTGCGAACCCTATCCCGAAAAAAGTTGCACAAAACGATTTGCTGACGCATTTTATGATGGAGTGTATTTCGTAATATTCACGATAAAATTGCGGAGGCTATTGGTGAAAAGTATAAGGGAAATTGTGAAAGACAGGAGCGTGATTCCTCTGATTGAGTGGGATCTCCAACCCTTCGATGCCGTTGGCAGGTACTTGGAATGGGGAAGCAACTGGTCAAGAGGTTTGGATCACGCTAAAGCCTGCAACGAGGAGTCTATTTATTTTAAGATTAATGCTACGAAAAAACCCGCCAAGTTGGTTCTGGTCAAGCAGAGCCACAAAGACTATGAGATTTTGGCGGAAGTTGAGGCCCCGCAGCCATTGATTGATGATTCTGTGAGGCAGTTTGCGTGCCGAAACGCTGCTTGCGGTATTTCGGACGAATTGAAAGCGTGGCTGAAATCAGAAGTGGAACAAGCCGTGTAGAAAGCATGTTCCTCAATTGTTGTGCCGCTGCAGTTAACATTGCTTCTGTTCAAGACAATGAGCAGTAAATATTGACCACTAGCAATAATATTGTGGTAAAGTCATTTTTTATAAATAGAGTTAACAAGGCTATCTGAAAGGAGACCGATATGAGACAAGAAGTTCAAGCAGCCCTGGACATAGTTCGCCCCCAACTTCAAGCTGATGGCGGGGATGCGGAGCTAGTGGACGTGACGGATGAGGGAGTTGTCAAGCTAAGATTGACAGGGGCCTGCGGCGGCTGCCCCATGAGTCAGATGACCCTGAAAATGGGAATTGAGAGAATTTTGAAGGAAAAAGTCCCTTCGGTAAAGAGCGTGGAAGCGGTGAGCTAGCATAAAATTAGCAGTTTCCAGTTTCGCCTAAGTTTCGCACGTTTCAATTAAGGAATAAGTTGGGAGAAACAGTTACCTGAACACGCAAAATTGGTTCGCACGGAATGTAGTGAAACGCTTTCCATGATACTATTCTTCGGAATACAGTGGGCTGATCCCTAATTTTAGGCGGGGTTTTTAAAGCTGGGTTTCTTGACGCTGTTGCCTATCGCGAGTAAGCTGTACCCAGGAGTAACCCGCCAGCCGTGGTTTCAATCCCATATTAGAATTTCGAGGAGAAATTGCAAAATGGCTTATCGCATTGTTGACGAGGAGTGCAAAGGCTGCCAGACTTGTGCCCGAGCATGTCCTACGAGAGCCTCCAGCGGCGAGAAAAAACAGCCGCATAGAATTGATGTAAGTAAATGTATTGAGTGTGGAGTTTGTGGAAGAGGCTGCCCTTATGGCGCCATTAGGGATGCGCAGGGAAATAAGCCTCCGAGGATTAAAAGATCAGAGTGGCCCAAACCGTATTTTTGGAAAGAAGACTGTGTGGGCTGTGAAATCTGCGCTGCCGTTTGTCCATTCCAGGCGATTAGCATGGGCGAAATCGAGGGAGAAACTATAGCAGGTTTGTACGATCCTAAGGCGTGTGTGGGATGTGGATTGTGCGAGCAAGCTTGTCCCCTTCATGCTACTCAGCTCGTTTGGCCGGAGCCTGCTCAAAAGTCAGCATGATTGGACTATCACGAGGGGAACTTCAGTTGTAAGAGGGGCCCCTCTTAATTTCACAATTTATTATTCTTCACCAGCTTTAATAGCTCTGTTGAAAGCCCATCGTTCGAGCTTCTTAATATCTTCTTTCATAGTCGTGGAAAGCGGTACAATACCTTCCAGGGCGATATACAGATCATTCTGCTCCATCTCGCGCTGATCGCTGAAAGCTCGAAATAAAGCACTTATCACCCCCTGCTCGATTTCCGCACCGTTGAATCCTTCAGTGACTTTGACCAGCGGCGTGTAGTCGAATCTGTTCAGCGCTTGATTCCGTCTTGCCAGATGAATTCGAATTATTTCCATCCGCTCATGTTCTTTCGGCAATTCCACATAAAACAATTCGTCGAATCGACCTTTTCTCAAAATCTCCGGCGGTAGCAGTTCGATGTTGTTTGCCGTCGCACCTATGAAAACCGGATGAGTTTTTTCCTGCATCCAGGTAAGAAAGCTGGCCAGAATTCTGGAAGCTGCGCCTCCGAGGGTTTTTTGGCCTGCATTTGCAATACCTGCTTCGATTTCATCAATCCATAATACGCATGGTGAAGCAGCTTCAGCAGTTTTAACAACCTTACGCCAGCATTCTTCCGGGGTGCCGTAAATACCGTCATATAACCTACCCATGTCGAGACGCAACAGCGGCATGTGCCAGAATGCCGAAATCGCTTTTACGCAAAGACTCTTGCCGCATCCGCTGATACCCATCATGAGCACCCCTTTGGGGAAGCTCAACCCATACTCACGTGCCCTCTTGGAAAAAATGTTCTTGCGCATTATCAGCCATTTTTTCAAATTTGCGAAACCGCCAAGATCTTCAAAGGACATCGGTTGAGTAAATAGTTCGAGCAGTCCGCTTTTCTTGACGATTTGTCTCTTTTCTGCAAACAAGGCGTCGATTTCCTGTGAAGTGATCGCCTTTTTTCCGGAAATTGCCTTACGAAAGGCTTGAATGATTTGTTGAGAGGAAAGCCCAGCGCCCCCTTTTATGAATTGATCCTTTACTTCTTCGGTCAATGAAGCTTGAAGGGAGTCTCTGAATTTTTCTTTAGCAATTACCTGCTGTAGCAGTCTCTCGATCTCATCAGTATTTGGGAACGGGACATCAACCAAAACGACATCACCGGCGATCTCGGTAGGGATTTCGGTAATAGGCGAAACCATAAAAATAGTCTTATATCCGTTATCAATCCTCTTGGCCGTATCCTTGAGCTTTCTCATAACCGGCGGATTATCTTTCATGAAAACGTGGATATCGTTTATGAGCAAGAAGGCAGTCTCTTGGAGATTCATGAACCAGTCCAACGCGTCCATAATCGGGAGATTTGGCATTAAGATTTCTTCGTCTACCACAATGCCATTTGTGCAAGACCAGACATAGGTCCTGAACGGTGGCTTGAGCGCTAAACCCAGCGCTTTGATTTCAGCCTCGATTCTCCGATCTTCCTCCGATGCCAGGTAGACCAGAGACGTTTTGGACAAAATTAAGTCCCTTACGATATTGCGTAACACTTTGGCATCTTGCTCAGGCGCTCTGTCTTCTTTGCCGGGAACACCGAAGGACGCAGGCTGTTGCACTATCATTTTGAGGGCTCCCTTAAACTAGCAGAAATTCACCAATTCAGTGTACCCGAAAAGGCTTGATTAAAGCAGCTGAATTCTTCAGCGGTTCACAATGCACTGGATCATCGACGATCTAAATAACTCTAAACTATATGATCAGTCTTTACTTTAAAAGCTATTGGACTGGAATTATTTTGCGCCTTCACTTGACCAGGGTTTAATTATCAGTTTCTCTCCTTCTTTCAAAATGTTTAGCGGGTCCCACCATTTACTTGGCCCAGGCTTTACTGCTTCCTTCTCGGGAGATATTTTTGGCTTATCGGTTGCTGCTTTCTCGCTCGTTTTATCTTTCTCTGAAATCGAAGTTTCTGTTGTCTTTTCCTGCCTTTTGTCCTGGTCTTCCGTCTTTTTGGGAATAAAAAGCACCTTGCCCCAGCTGTGGGTCTTCGGTTCGTACGAGTACACACTTATGTGATCGCCTTCCCGACATTTTACCCACCATTCATCAAATTCCGGTCTGTACTCCACATCCATAATCTTTCCTACGGTGGGAACTTCGAAAACGGTGATTTTTTCTTTCTTTTTCGCCTGGGCAAATCCTGAACCACAGGCAAAAGACACTATTAAGAAGACCGTGAAAAAAACGAAGGAATATTTATGCATTGCAGCTCCAGAAGACTCGTCGAGAATCAAAAACAAAGCTATTCTAGCATTTAGCTCCGGATGAAGTAAAACAACGCTTAAGATGGCCACCGCAATTACGAAGCGTATGTTCCGGCGAAATCTCTTTTCGAAATCTCACCGGGACTACCACTGCCACGTTTTCAGACTGGAAAATTGAAATATTTGTAGAACGAAGTTGCCGCAATACAATATTTTTAAGGGAGAAACGTGCCGGAATGGTGCAATATGAATCAGGCACCCTGTTTTTCAGGTCTATTTTTGCAAATAAGATCTTTTAGCGCGTCGGATGACCAGACCGCCAGAGGACCGCACGCTCCCCGAGCATCAATGCGACATCTGTACCCGGTCCGGGTCACCCCCTGATTTTCCAGCGCTTCCCAGCTATTCTTAAAATAGCAACACTCGTCGTTGAAGCAGACAAAATGAGTTTCTCCACCCCAAGTTGAATCAATCGGTGTTTCAATGGGCTGCATATCAGCTCCACAATGTGGACATATCGGATCCGTTGCCATATTTAAACCTCCTGTTGCCAGATTCCGACATCCAAATAAGATGAATGGTCTGCCGGTGGCAACTTTGCGCCAGTACTTGGTTGACCCCGGCTTCTTACCATGCGATAATTCGCACTTCGATACGTTCCCGCCGGGTCTATTACTTAAGGCTACACCTTCCTATTCTTCAATGCAAGAGGGCTGATCAGGCTGTTAGAGCCTGTTTTCGGTGATCGGAGAAACAGAATTGTTGCCAATGAACGAAAAGATCTGAACGGATACAAAATTCAATGATTGATTACTCTTCAGATTTGATTCCCCCTAGTGCTCGGAATTGCGATCCGGTCCTTATAGACCTAATGATTCTGGAAAGCATCGACGAGAGGGTAATTACGCCAAATTCTGATGGCAGTATTCACACTGTAAATCTCGC
Organism: Desulfomonilaceae bacterium; assembly: GCA_052144015.1. Taxonomy (GTDB): domain Bacteria; phylum Desulfobacterota; class Desulfomonilia; order Desulfomonilales; family Desulfomonilaceae; genus DATJPW01. The sequence goes on along the minus strand of JBKQRG010000046.1, from coordinate 7,572 downwards.
GGCGGGGAAACCATCGATTTTGGGCCTGAGATCTGTTGAAAACAAGGACTGATGATGGACGAAGCTTTCCGAAAAAAATTGGACCGCATGTTTTCGCCTCGTTCTGTAGTAGTTCTAGGCGCAGGCGTCACGCCTGATAAAGTCGGCCACGCAATTATGGATAGCCTGGTCACCGGGAGGTTCCCCGGCAAAATATATCCGATCCACCTCCGGCACGAAACAATTTTCGGTTTACCTGTATATAGGCGCCTTGAAGATCTGCCGGAAGTGCCGGATTTGGCAGTTGTGGCTTTGAATCAGTACTCAAGCATTGAGACCACGGCAAAGTTGCGGGAGCTTGGAGTGGCGGGCGCCAGCCTGATCGCTGGCGGTTATGCTGAGATAGGCTGCGACGGATTGGAGTTGCAGAAAAAGCTTCGGATAGCCGCTGGAGATATGCCTATTGTAGGGCCCAACACTCTTGGATTTCTTAATGCTCATGCCCACCTCAATGTTACTTTTTATCCGCGAGTCTTAAACCCCGGCAATGTCTCCTTTCTCAGTCAGAGCGGCGGAATCGGCTTGGGAATTAAAGGTCGTGCCGATGACGAAGGCCTCGGTATTGCAAAGTGGATCGGTGTGGGAAATCGGGTCAATCTTGAGTTCGAAGTACTGCTGGATTACCTACAAGACGATCCGGAAACTCAGGTGATAGGCATTTTCATTGAAGGTAGCGCCAACCCAAGAACATTTCTAAAACAAGTTGCTCGTTTTGCTGCGCAAAAACCTGTGGTGGTCTACAAAGGGGGGCGAGGAGAGAATGCTGACCGAGTAACTATAACCCATACCGGGGCGGCTGCGGGCGCCAGTCGCATTTGGGAAGGGGCTCTGCGTCAAGCCGGAGCAGAACTCGTGAATTCGACCTCAGAAATGGTATCCGCGTGCAAAGCCCTTTCAATTGGAAAACCGCCAAAAGGCAAAAGGTTGGGAATATTCACGCACACTGCCGGGCCAAGCATCGTCGCTTGGGATATACTGGGACGAGAACCTGGGTGTGAATTGGCTCAACTTCAGAAACCGACCATTGAAAGGATAGCCGAGATTCTGGGGCCTTCGGTACCGGTGGTACATAAGAACCCGGTGGACGGAGCGGCCGGAGCTTTCCTCCCGGAGCCCTACCAAAAAATTTCCGAGGCTGTTTTGAAAGATCCGTCAGTAGATGCAATGCTGGCAATTTTTTGCGAACATAAAAATTGGATTTATCCTTCAGATGTGCTGATCGAGGTGGCAAGCCAATTTTCAAAAACTGTCGTTGCTTGTTTCATAGGATCTGTTAAACCCATCTCCCAAGATCGGGATAGACTGCATGCAGCAGGCATTCCCACTTATGTCCTTCCTGAAGATGCTGCAATCGGGATGCGAGCATTGCTCAGGAGAGTCAAATAAGGCTTTCACACTAAACCTTTATAAAGATTCGAACTGAGATTCAATTCTCTGTCAACCTTGGGTTTCTCGTTTATCCTAAGTTTGAATTTGCAAATACGCTCGGCATCACCTAAAATCACGTGTCGAATCATTACTGTGCCAGTCACATGCATGGGGCGAGGGATTATTATGTCATTTCCAGACATTGAATTTCAGATGAAACATATCATGCGTGGGGTTGAAGAAATCATCCATGAAGATGAGATGCGCAAAGCCCTTCAGTGGAGTATCAAGACGGGGACTCCGCTCAGGATCAAACTTGGGGTGGATCCAACAGCCTCGGATATTCATCTAGGTCATATGGTGACAATTCGTAAGCTCAAGCATTTTCAGGATCTTGGGCACACTGCCATTTTTCTTGTAGGCGATTTCACCGCCCGCGTAGGAGACCCGACACAGAGAAGCGAAGCTAGGAAGCGACTCACGAAAGAACAAGTCTGGGAATATGCCAAAGATTTTCAGAAACAAGTCTTCAAAATTCTTGCAGAGGAAAAAACCGAAATAAGGAGTAATGGTGAGTGGTTTGACAATATGTCTTTTGCTGATTGTCTGGATTTGGCATACAGGTCGACCGTTGCCAGAATGCTCGAACGGAATGATTTTGAGAAGCGGTATCGTGAGGGAAACCCGATAAGTATAACGGAGTTCTTGTACCCACTCCTGCAAGGATACGATTCAGTCGCGTTAAAATGTCATGTGGAGTTGGGAGGGACCGATCAGAAATTCAATCTTCTCGCAGGCCGAGATATACAGATGCAGTTCAATCAACCTCCGCAGATCGTGATCATGACTCCTCTGATAGAAGGTCTGGATGGCTCAAAGAAAATGAGTAAAACTGAGGGAAACTATATAGCAGTGGAAGATAGTCCTGAAGATATGTTCGGAAAGACTATGTCGGTTCGGGATGACTTGATAATTAAATATCTTGTACTTCTTACAGAAGTGGAACAAAATGAAGTGCAAAAATTTGAAGCTGCCCTGAAGGACATAGAATCGCACAAAGATCTTGCGGACCCATTACATCCGATGCAGATCAAAAAAGCCCTGGCACGTAGTATCGTAACTGAATATCATAGCCGATCGGCTGCTGAACGAGCGGAAGAACAGTTTGAGAGGGTGGTGCAACGAAAAGAAATACCTGATGCGATTCCGCTAAGGTGCTATCAGGAAAAATTTATAGTAGCTTATGAAATGATTGCCGGGCTGGCCGGCATATCCACTTCGGAAGCGAGAAGATTGTTGAGCCAAGGCGCAGTGAAAATTGACGGAACAAAAATTTCTGATCCGGGACAGCAGATTTCGATTGGTTCGGAAGAACAGACTGTTCAAGTAGGCAAACGGAAATTTTTCCGAGTAAAAGTTGAAGAAACTGGCAGAAGCTAAATCAGGATTGCACTGGTTCCTATGTGATTCAACGCCATTCCGGCCACACGCCGGGATAAATACCTGGCCGCTAAGCGATCAATGCAAAAAGACCCCAGTTTTCAGAAGACTGTCACAAATAAAGATTGAACAAATTAGCCGCGCGTACTTTTTACGTAAAAAAATAGTGACAAATGCCAGATTGCAGGATAGTATCCCGCCCCATCGCTGAGAACAAATATGCGAGGAAAGGCGGGCAAGATAGTGAGAAAACACACTATTTTTGGCGTTTGCTCCTTGTTTTTGATTGTGATATTCGCCCCCTGGGCTGAGGCCGGCTGATGTGATCCCGCCCTCCGGGAGGAGGGCCAGTCTGCGTTTTCCGACTTAGTCCGGACTGTTTTGGTATCATCCAGTGAGATTATTCGTACCGGCCGCACGCAAGAAAAACAACAGCAAGTTCAGAACTGTCCAAGAGCTATCGTTGAGGTGGACATTGGAGGATCGAAACTCCGCGCGGCATGGAGAAATCCTTTATCCGATTTGCATTTTGTGGCAATCTCATCAACCGCCGATCAACAATTGGAAAACGCACAACAAATCGAGCGCGGCAGTGCTCAGATAAAAGCATATTCACCGCGGAACCTTAAGAAGAGAAAAACGGCTGCGAATCTGGTTTATGATTCTATCCCCTCAGGGGGACGCGGAGCGTCATGGTGGTAAAACGATGAATTGAAAATCTTTTCATTGGATAATCGGCAGTCACGCGCGATACTTTGTCATTAGGTCTATTATTGAAGCTGAAAGTGGAAGGGTGTTATTAACCCAAAAAAATCCCTTGGCGGATATGAGAGTCTTTTCCCAACAGCATCTATTTTCGGGGGTGGCCGGTAGCCGGCAGAGCATGAAGAATAGAGAGGTCGCCGTGGTCATTAGATACCGAAAAACTAGGAAAACAAAGAGGGAAGCATCCAAAGCCGATATAACCGTACTGCCCTGGGGAGTGGATAGGGATTTCGAAGGTTGGCTCGAACCGAATGGAACGGGTGAGTTTGAGCCCGAAGAAAATCACTTCGTTCAAGCACCAATGGATATGCGCTTCAAGGAACGTCTTGAATTGATAAAACAAAGCCACTCTTTACTAAAACAGTTTACCATGGATGAGCTGCAAATTTTAATTGATCTTAAGAGAAATACTTCGCCAAAAGCTTGGACTTTGCGCGAAGATCTAATGGTGTTAACAGTTCCGATGAGCAACCGTGGGATTGCACAAATGCTAAAGGACCGTAACAAGGAAGCTGTAAAGAAAAGGCTGCAGCTATTAAAATCTAAGGGACTTGCCAAGAGATCGGGGCCAGACTCCGTTCTATAGCTCAAGAAATAAAAGGTGAATGGCCCGGCTAGAGCGGCAATTGAGCAGTATTTTAGTCCAATAAAGTCCCGCAATTTTCAGAAGAGCCATAATGGATCATCAGTGATGGCTAATGAAACCGAATAGTTACATTATATTTGGCTAAGAGAGGGGTCTTTCCGGCTCATTTCCTACCGTCGCGTTTTTCGTTTAAGCATAATCCCACTTTCCGAATGTTAGTACCAATCGGATTCTTATGTCCGAAGTGACATGATCCTCAAAGTGGCATTAAATATGCTTAAACTCGCACATAGAAGACATCGGCCTTCAACTGCGGGGGAATCTCAAATTCATTTCAACGAACGTTCATGTGATAAACGAAACATGTTTCAGTGCAATGGATCACGGAAGCTAGAAGATGCTGTCTGAGTACGTTCTAGTTTCACGAATCATTTGACTCTCCGGAAGCCGTCAAAGTCAACAGTAAAGGCGAGTTCTTCGTGGCGGATCTTAAGAACAACCGAATACAAGTTTTCGATAATCAAGGCAAATTCTTGAGAAAATGGGGGGAGACCGGTTCAGGAAACGGCCAATTTAAAGCTCCGGCTGGTATTGGAATTGACAAATTCGACAACATCTATGTAACAGAAATCGGGAACGACCAAGTCCAGGTTTTTGACAGTTCCGGGAAATTCATCACCAGGTTTGGCAAGCGGGGCACTAAGGTGGGTGAATTCGCCAATCTTCACGGCTGTTTTGTGGATAAGGAATCCGGCTGGGTTTACGTAGCTGACTCGGACAATTGCCGCGTGCAGGTATTTAAGCCAACGGCCGAAATGCTTTCCAAATTACAGGGCCGATGATAGAAGAACCCTGGCGAAGATATGGGGGATCATTTTGACCAAGTCCCCCATTAGACGTAATAAAGGTTTCTGATTCAACAAATTAGACATCCAACAATTGTAACTTGCACGAAGGGGACTTCACCGCCTCATTGCCCAAAAATTATAAACCGAATCAGGCAAAGTGTGTGCGGCGAAAGGAGGAGTCTGAAAGGTGCTACGATTACCGAAATTTTCCGATTTGTCTTTAAGAAGCCGCTTTATCGCTGCATTCATGGTGCCGGCATGTTTGATCTTGGTCGCAGGAGTTTCGGGAGAGCATTTTCTACGTGCTGTTTCAGTCGAAACAAGGAATGTAACAGATGTGGCAACTCCTATTTTCCAGGGCGCGCAAAAACTCAGCGCATTACTTTACGAGATGGGTCGGACCAGCTTCGCTGCTTTCGAAGCGGACGACGAGGCAGCGATGCAGGAAATATCCGGGAAGCTGACACGACTCAGTTCTGATTTTGCCTTGAATCTATCAAATCTTGAAAAATTGGCCAGAGAGAATCTCACCGAACTGGATCGAGATTCGGTTCGGTCCGGCCGTACTAGCGGTGCCGAAAAGTCCTGGAGTCTCGATGGGGCGCGAAGCTCCCAACAATACTTCGAGAAAGAAGCCGCTACGGCTATCGAGGCCCAGCTTATTTACCGGCGTCTGCAAAAGGATCTTCAACAGAATCGTGATGACGTTACCAATGAAATCAATTCATTGGAAAATCTTCTACAAGAAGTGAGACAAACCACCGACTCTGCTTTCTCCAATAATGAAGAAAGAGCCAAGACGCGGGTGCAAAGTGGAGTGGCTACCGTCGGCGAGCTGAATTCGATTATTCAAGATTTTTATGACAAGGATTTTCCTGTCATGGATTCAGCTTACAAGTTGCAGCAACACTTGAAAGATTTACGAGGAATAATGCAGTCATTTTTGGGAGAAAAGGCCATAGTGGCTCTCACCGAGTTGGAAAAGGGGTATAAGGCAAAATCAGACGAGATGATTTCTCGGATCCAGAGGACAATTCGTCGAACTGAATTAGACTCAGTAAAAACCATTCTGGCGAAACTGGAGGTGCGTCTTATAAAACTTAACCAATTTGTTTTGGGGGAAAAGGGTCTTTTCGCATTACATCGTTCCTTGATTTCGGCTGAATCCACAGCCCAGTCTTCTCAAAAGCAGATGAGCGAGAGTTTGAAAGCGTGTGAGACTGTTATCAGCCAATTCTTGGCTCATGTGAGCCAAACCAATGCATCCCTGAACTTGTCGGCAAAGGTGAAGATCAATGAGGCTTTATCACGAGCCCAATTTTCAGCGATTGCACTTGCAGTTGTTGGCTTTGTTTTGAGCACGCTCCTGGGTTTGCTCGTGGCCGGCAGTCTTTCAAGACCAATTCGAAAATTGGCCGACCAGGCATCTCTTGTGAGCCAGGGAGATCTCACGCTCGATATTGATGCTCGACACAGGCGGGATGAAATAGGTGTGCTCTCGCAAGCCTTCGCAAATATGGTGGACAGCCTCAGGTCTCAAACGCGGCAAATCACAGAGGGTGTCAATGTTCTTGCGGGCTCCGCGGGAGCGATGTCGGCGACAGCTGCGCAGGTGAGTGAAAGCATATCACGAGCTTCATCTGTAATTACTGAAACTACCAGCACAGCGGAAGAACTCAGACAAGCAGGAAAAGTTTCCGCTGATAAGGCCAAACTGGTGACAGAAACCGCGCACGAAGCCGTTCAAGCCTCTACACAAGGAACCGAGGCGGCTAATGAAACTATCGCAAAGATGAATCTTATTAAGGATCAGGTTACCTCGATAAGCGATACTGTCATACGACTCAACGAAAACACTCTTGCAATTGGGACCATAATACAGACAGTTCAGGATCTCGCGGAGCAATCTAATCTTCTCGCGGTTAATGCTTCGATTGAAGCTGCGCGCGCAGGAGACCAGGGAAAAGGGTTTGCCGTAGTCGCTCAAGAAATCAAAAGTTTGGCCGATCAATCCAAGAAAGGGACAGAGCAAATCGCGGGTATTCTTGAAGAGATCACCAAAGCAGTCAATGGCGTAGTCATGGCGACCGAACAGGGTCATAGGGCAGTGCGGGAAGGAGTGGAGCAGTCCATGCGGTCAGCCGATTCCATCCGGGAGCTGGAGATAATCGTGGCAAGATCATCTCAGGCCGCAAGTGTAATTGATGCTTCGACTTCCCAACAATTCACCGGGATCGATCAAGTGGTAGAAGCAATGTCTAATATTGAGGGAGTAATGCATCAGCTGGTGGCCGCATCGGGTCAATTAAAAAGCGGTGCATCACGTCTATCAGACTTGGGGAACGATTTGAACCTTATAGTTCAGAAATATAAGTCATAGTCCACCCCCCATACCGAACTCTGAACATGTCCCACAATTTTGCTGGACACTGTTTGTCGACGGTGCTAAAAAGGGGGCATGCAGGTAATTGGACAGGAATTCAGCGACGAACTCATCACACGGATTGCGACGGCTGTGGAGACCGA
>JBKQRG010000045.1:0-16956 GCA_052144015.1 Desulfomonilaceae bacterium | reverse complement strand
GCCCCCCGAAAAACAAGACCTCCCACAAATTGTCGGCAGAAGCCGCTTGATACCAATCAATGTTATTGTTAAACTAAAACAATATGTTATCCGAACATTCTCCACCAACTTCTCGTCAAAGATCCGTTTGAGGTTCTTGCATTCTGCATCAGCACCACGGTTGATCAGGGTTTCGACGATCTTGAGATTGCCTCCTTCGACTGCATGCCTCAGAACTGAGTTTCCATTCCAGTCGATTGCATTGATATCAGCACCGGCGTGGATCAAAAGGCTGGATATTGAAACCTGTCCCTCCTTTACTGCTATCATCAGGGGAGTCATTCCAACTTTAGGCTCTCGATCTTCGGTGCAAGCTTTATGGTCCAGCAGCAGTTTGACAAACTGCGCATTTCTCTTCTTGACTGATGCTATCAACGGAGTGTGCTGCTTTTCATTCAGGACCGCGACACTTGCTCCCTTATTTAACGCAGTCTTAGCGGCAGAAGGATCTGACGTACTGATAGCTTTGAATAGCTCGTCTTCAAGGCTGGGCGTAGAAACTGGCTTAACTATCTCAACTGGAGCAGGTGTGGGTTCCGGCTTCTGTTCTGCTATAAGTTCTTTTCGTGTCTTTGCACCGTGTTGTCGAAGGAGTTCAGCAATTTTGGGATTGTCCCCACGCAATGCTCTGTCCAATGCGGTCTCATCTTCCGGGGCTACTATGTTTACGTCGGCACCTCTGTCGATAAGCAGTTTGGTGATTGTTGGATCGTCTTCCTCGGTGCCCGCTGCCACTGAAAGCGGAGGGTAACCTAACTTAAGTTTCTTGGCAGGGTCAGCGCCATGATCAAGCAGCCACCTGACGACCTCTACGTTTTTGGTCTCTACACCACCGGCCAATGGTGTATTACCACGGCCCGATTCGTAATTGATGTCAGCGCCAGCCTCTAGAAGCAGTTTTACAGTATCCAACTTTTCCACTAGTGCTGCTTCAAACAAACACTCACTAATCCATGCACTACCTGGTTGGCAGTTCGGCAGAAGGAGCGCTACTATTTCGCTGCTGCCTCCCCCTGCGGCCCACTTAAGAGGAGCGCAACGACGGTTACATCGGGGACATCTCAGGAAGTATGGTATTTCCTGCAGAGGATCAGCACCATGCTTAAGCAGCAATTTGATCATTTCCTCATTACTCCCTGAGATTGCCAGCAGCAATGGAACATTCTCATGCTTAGTGGCATTCACTTCAGCTCCATATTCTAGAAGCAGCGATGCCATCCGAATATCACCCGCGTTGACTGCATGCATTAAGAGCGTAGGCTGCTTATCAAGGTGAACATTAGGATCTGCTCCGGCATCGAGGAGCAGCTTTGATATCTCGACATCGCCATTGCCGATGGCAGCCATTAGAGCGGTGGTGTATGTGCCCTTTGGTCCCCCAATTGCATTGACATCTACATTGAACTGTAAGAGCAGCTTCACAGCGTCCAGACGCATAGCCGTAGCTGCAAACATTAAGGGAGTTTCGTTATAATGTGCCGCGGTCTGATTTGGATTTGCACCAAGTTCGATCAACAGTTTGATTATCTCAACTGAACCTTCGACACACGCTATATGGATAGGTGCCTTGCCGTGGAATAATCTTTCATTTAAGTTTAGCCGTTCTCTATTTAGTAAAGTTAGCACTGCATGGTAGCCAGACCTAATAGCTGCTCTCCAAGCATATTCTAGGCCGCCCCTATCCAAGTCCGCAATGTAATTACTGACTGTGTCTCTATATCTTACTTTTACCTGATGGTGTCCAACTTGCATTTCAGTAAATACCTCCTTTTAGTTGTTACCAGTGTGAATTCAGCTTTTTGTTGGCTGAGACCATCTCTCCTGAATATCTCTCACTTTTGTTTTGTGGAGGACCGGGCGTACCGATAGTTCTTGCATTCCCCGACCGGTCCCGTTGTTAGTTGTTTAGTTTATGTTTTGTAACAAGCTATTCTTCAGGAGCCCTTTGCTCATAAACCATTTTCCAATTCTTTTCCAACTGTGCGAAGACATACTCTCTCAGGTCGTCATCAGACAGGATGTTTTCGAGTCGTCTTTTAGCTGATTGGGCGACCCAGTTCGGTCGGATGCATTCGTCAAAGACGGATTCGGTATATCTGAATATAGTGGTCTCGAGCCCTCCTACGATATCGCCTTTCCAACTTCGACGTTCATCGGGATCAATCTCGCAAAGCTCTATGTCACGGATCGTGTCTCGCAGTGCAGTGAACACGCAGTCAGTTACCAGATCGCTGAGCTGAGATCGTCCCTTTTTGCCTTTGAAGCGCTTCTTGAGTATTTCATTCCAGGCAGCTCGCTTGGCATCTTGTTCTCTTTTAAGATCCTCACGTCTCGCCATAGTGACGGCAGTCCCAATATGGACGTGTGGGAACTCTTTCATGATTTGCAGAGCGCGTTGCTTAATGTGTGGGAACTTCTTTATGGTTTGTAAGATATGCTGTTTGCCGTCATCTAGTATGCTTTCAAACTTATACGCCACACCTTCATCGTCCTCATAGCCTTCAAACTCAGCTTCGATGAGTTCGTCGATTGTCCTTACTTCGCTTTCAACCGCATTTTCCAACATGATTCGTATCCTTCCAACTTTGATTTCACCGGAGTCAAGGCCATGTGAGGCACATAGAAGTGCCACATGTCTGTGATTACTTGATCGTAAGGATTTTGGCGCCATCAGGGTGTTTCACTTGCGCTGTTAGCACGCCCTTAATGCCAAGGTCTCTAGCATCATTCAGTGTCTTACGTGCTCTTGATATTGAAGCCATTTTCCTCTCGATGTCTGGCAACATCATTGTTCGCACGGCTTTGATGAACGCGACGAGAAATAATGCCGCTTCGTATAAGGCAGGTACAAGATCAGGACGTTTTGACCGTGCGTCTGAAAATGTCCTGTCAAACCACGTCGAAGCATCGTCGGCGTAGAGCTTAGTCATTTCACTGATTAGTTCCTGGTCAGCATCTGAGTCTGTGCTGACCGCTGTCTTTATTTCCTCAATTACAGTGCCTATCACAGCCAGTTTGAGTCCAGCCTCGAGCGCATCGCAGGCTTCTTTGACATCTTGATCAGAAACCTCAGGCATGGAATCCTGGGTATGTAATTTCTTCTTTCCCATATTCTCTTATCCTCCAACTTTGATTGTCGCCGGGGTCACCAGCTTCAGTTAAATAGTGTTTGAGAAATCCAAAACCTCTCCAGCGAGAGCGTTTTTGCCTCATGGGACGCTTGAATTTCCCATGAGGCAGTTTTATCTAAACCGTTGTCTGAGCTGTAAATCCTTCAAGCCCACCGGCTTTTCTTAGCTTCTTGTTGAGATCGTTCGCGACCTTATCAGCAATAGCTTGGGCTTTAAAAAGGACCTCTGCACTCAACGGTTCTTCATTCTCAGCCTTATCCTCACTAGAGGAAGGGATTGTTTGATCTGGCGTTATCTCTTCCTGACGCGCCACTGGCTCCGATTCTTCATCCGTGTCTAAAGCTTTAGACATGACGCTTGGGAGGCTGTAATACAGCTTCTCAATTTCCATCACTTCATCTTTAGTCAGCCCCACGATGCGGACGCCTAAGGAACCATCTTTTCGCTTGAAAGGCTTAAATGTTTCTTCCTCTTTATCCGCAGTATTGGTGCTTTCTTCCGATTGGGGCCTTTTGCAGATGCGTTTCACAGCGTCAACGTTAGGCGCTTCAATGAGTTCCTGTTTGTGTTCCAGCACCCATTCGACGGTCATTTCCTGGGTAGCGCATGTGTTGAGCTTGTTCTCGGAAATACCGGCGCACTTCTTGATGTCTTCACCAAAGACAGTTGCGAGTCTTCGGTCTCGATACATGGTTGATCTGCTGACACCGTGCTCCTGGCACCAACCGAGGAACCCTCGTTTAGCTCCTCCACGGCAGCCCTCAAGCAGTTTGATTACTTGATCAGCTACCATGCCGTTCCGATACACACTCTCCAAGGCATTGTTTGATGAAATGGCCTGGACTACGAGCAGCCTTTCAGCGAGATCGACCAGTCCCTGCCTCACTTGCTCTGACAGGTTGAGTGGCTTTCCATCCTTCCCGTCTACTTCGGCCTGTAACCACTCACATGCCGTTACGGCGAACTCCTTGCATTGATCTTCGGAAAGGCTGCTCTTTAGGCCCTCAAAATCAATGTTTTCATCGAGTTCAGCTACGTTAGCTTTGATGGCAGTTGAGTCAATGGATTTGCCTCCTGCCGAGTTTTTCTTCCTTCCTTTGCTCATCTAGCCCTCCTTCGTTGTTGGCCCCGGTGAGACCTGTGACCTTTTTGCTTATACAAGGCGGCTGAAAAGGGCCGATCCTCCCAAATCTATTTGACTGGCTACCAGAGCCACATATCTAACTATTGAAAAGGGTTTGAGGAGACTTCGTGGAAGGAGGAATAGATGAGGGTATCATCAATAACTAGCTCTGAGACAAGGCTGGAGATATACACTTGACGAACAAGAGGCCGATGTGCAATCCTGCGGCATGCTCTATAAACTCGATTACAAGTCACGGAAGGAATGCAAGAGGCGTGAAGAAGAACTTAGCGAGCTCCGTCGTCAAGGAAACCTTACCAATGAGAAAATCCTTGAGCCATTCGATGTGAAATTTCCCGGTGAACAGGCCTGCCTGAACTATCTTCTCGATTTGAGGTGGGGAGAAAGCCGGAACAGATTCCGTTGCGCGCATCAAGATCACGCAGGCGTCAAGTGTGGAGGCAGAGAGTTCAAGGAGACATTTGAAGGCCGTCTACGGTGCACCAAATGCCATGCATTCATCTCGGCCAAGGCTGGAACGCTTTTTCAAGATAGTAAATTGAGCTTGCGTCAGTGGTTCATGGCCATGTGGGTCATGGCTTACCGAAAATGGGGCATGAACGCTGTGGAGGTTCAGCGATTGCTCGGCATAGAGAGCTACCGGATCGCACTGGCATTTTTGCATAAATTGCGAAGGGCCATGTCCGGTGAAAACAGGAAGCCGTTGCACGGAGAAGTCCTGAAAATCATGAAGATCCAAATTGAACTAAGTGGCCCCGCAACATGGGTGCTTGTTGTTCTCCAAGATACTTATGATAATCGCAAGGAGGGACTGGACAAGAGGCAGTATCCCGTTTTCGTGCGATTGAGGCATTTGCCTCACGAAGATACTCTGATTCGGCCACCCGTGACAGAATGGACAAAACCGCAACTTAAGAAACGCAAAACCATGAAACGAAAAATTGTCGTCTGGACCGAAGAATTCACTGTTGAGTCTTGGAGCCAAAACTACAATCATTGTGTGGCTCCGCCAGCTTCAAGTAAACATGGGATTGTTTTTGCTGATCCGCAGTTAGTTGAGACCCAACTGAGAAAGTGGCTGAGCGAGAATTTTCGCAGTCACGTAAGGACGACATATCTGCAGAGCTACCTAGACGAATTCGCCTTTTGGTACAACCGCCAGTGGATGCGGTCGGCGTATCCGGAGTACCCACTTCAGACCACCCACCGAGAGATTGCTTTTGATCAATTGTTGCAAGGTGCCATACGGACCAAACCTGACAGTAAGAAGATTCGAGCAAGTCAGAACGATACCGAGCCGTCAACCGCGTGAAAAAAGGTAGAATCGAACGGGAGTCTCTCGGCAGGATTCTTGGGGGATGAAAGAAGAGGAGAGCGTTGCTAGCGCTCTCTGTAAGCAGAGAAGGACGTACGTCTAAAGCTTTAGAAACTTATAAAGAGTAAAGATAGGGGACGACGACGTAGGTGGGTCTTATGGAGGAAAAATAGGCAGGAGTTACAGGCCACTATGTGGCACGTCTATCCATGCAGAATATCTTCATATAAATCAATATGATATTATTAACGTTTACAAAACCGCGGTCAAATCGCGGTCAAACTCATCAATAAAATTAGACAAAAGGGCGTCACCTTTTCGGTAACGCCCTGTAATTTTTGCCTAACTATTGGCAGTCCCAAGGGGTTTCGAACCCCTGTCTCCGCCGTGAGAGGGCGGAATAGGGCATTTCCAAGGGTTCTTTATCATTAACTAAAATCGAGAAACTCCGGTATTTTTAATCCCTTTCGTGTTGTTTGGTTCTTTTTCGTTTCTTTTGGTTTTTTTTCGTGGGGGTACAAAAGGGGTACAATGCCATAAAGCATTACTTTAAGTATCTCGACGGATTCAATCTGATTTGTACATGAGTAATTTGGACCAGAAATAGTGGGTCAAGACCCGTGACTCCCATTGCACAGTAAGATGATTCAATCACCCCTTTCCATTCCGAACTTTTTCATGTACCGATAGAGAGAGTCGCGGGCAATTCCAAGGGTCTGGGCAGCCTTTCTCTTGTTTCCATTAGAAATCCTCAGCGCTTCCTCTAACATGGACTTTGTGAGTTCGTCGGTCACGTCTTGGAGCGTGCCGCCGAATGGAAACGAGGTCGTAAATGACCACTCATTATTTGGACTTCCCATACCGGTACCCAGTTGAAGATGCTTAAGGTCTATAGCTCCCGTGTCAGAGAGCATCACCCCCCTTTCCAAAATGTTGCGAAGTTCCCTTACGTTTCCAGGCCAGTTATACTTTTTAAGCATTTCCATCGTTGCCGCATCAATTTTAGGCGGAGTGGCGAACTGCATTTGGGTTTGAAGTTCGGACAGAATTTCGTGGACCAGCATTGGGATATCCTCACGCCTGTCCCGCAAGGGAGGGACGGGGATAGATAACACGTTTATACGGTAGAAGAGATCTTTTCTAAAGTCTTCCGCTTCAACCGCTTTTTCCAAGTTCCTATTCGTGGCTGCAATGAGCCTGGCGTTAACAAAGATTTCTTTTTCTCCGCCAACACGGGTGAATTTCTTTGTATCGAGGAAGGTAAGTAGTTTTGCCTGCAGCGGGAGTGAAAGCTCCCCGACTTCATTAAACAGCAATGTTCCCCCTTCTGCCAATTCCAAGAGCCCTCTCTTGCGACCTTGCGCCCCGGTGAAAGATCCTTTTTCGTGACCAAATAATTCGGATTCGGCAAGGTGTGAGGTTATGGCAGCGCAATTTACGGAAAAATATGGCCCGTTAGCACGCTTGGAAGAATTATGGATGTACTTCGCCAGGTAATCCTTGCCGCTACCGCTTTCGCCCAGCAGCAAAATAGTAGAGTCTTTTTGAGCGGCAGCGCGGGCCAGCCTCAGCGTCAATCTCATGGCCTCTGATGAACATGCAGCATCGGACTCCGAGGGCGAGAATTCTATTCTCTTGCGTTCAGTAACATCCCGGGAAACGGTGAAAATACCAACAATGTCCCCTGCATCGTCTCGAAGCGGAATTCTCGTTTCGAGAAACGTCATGGGCATTCCATTGACTCGTCTCGTGTGTTCTTCCTCGATGGATTCGCCCTGCAGCACGCGCGTTTCTGATTCTCTTACGGACGCTGCGCCTTCCTCACCGAAAAGATCCTCGTACCGCATTCCAACGATCTTAGAGGCAGGGATGCCAAACAGGTTTTCTACTGCAGGATTGACGAGAGTAAACCTGAACGACCGACCTTGGAGAAAAATATAATCCTGCGCCCCTTCAAACATCGCCCTGAAGCGCCGCTCGCTCTCCTGGCGAGCAAGATCTGACTTTTCTTTGGCTGCCCGCATTCTCAGTGTACTAATCCCATAACTGAGGTCGTCGGCTAATTGACTCAGCAACCTCACTTCCTCATCATCAAAAGCGTCTGGCTCTTTAGAATACATAGTTAGAGCCCCAAAGATCCCTTTATGATCAGTGAGGGGCAATGCAATTGACGAAGCATAGCCGCGCTTCAGCGCCTCCGAGCGCCACGGGGCATACTCTGGGTTGGACCAACTGCTTCTGTTGATCTTGGTGATTCCCGTCCTAATAGCCGTGCCTGTTGGACCTCGACCTGTCTCGTCGTCTGACCAGGTGATTTTCACGGCTTGGAGATATCCATCTTCAAATCCGGCAATCGCTACCGGCTGAACGGTCCTGGCTTCGTTGTGGAGGGCAAATCCAACCCACGCCATGCGATATTCTCCATCATCCACGAGGATTCGGCATATCTCTTCGAGGAAGCGCTTCTCTTCGGTCGCCCGCACTAACAGTTGATTGCATAGACTCAAGACTCGAAGTGCCCTGTTTGCCCTTAGTGAAGACTCGTTTGCCTGTTTACATGTGAAAAGAAGCTGATGTCGCTGGATTGCATAATGAAGAGCCCGGAGGATGAGTTCTGCATCCCATTTGTCCTTGATCAGATAATCCTGCGCCCCATTCTTTACGGTCTCAATTGCCAAGGATTCATCGTCCAAGCCTGAGACGACTACGATGGGAACGTTCGGAGCGGACTTCTGAACTTCCAGGAACGTTTCGAGTCCTTGGCTATCAGGCAGACCGAGATCCAAGACCACAACATTAATATCTTCTTTTTCAAGAAATCCTTTGGCTTCCGCCAAGGTCTCCACGTGAGAAATAGCGAAATTCGCTCCTTTCGCCTGCTGTAGTGACTCTTTTAGAGAAAGGACATCCACAGGATTGTCTTCAACGATCAGGAGCCGAATGGTTTCCATATCTGTCTTTTCCTATGACTTAGGAGGAATCGGAAGTCTTACTAAAGTGAACCAAATTCACTAAGGCACTCCAGAGCCTTGGAGAATTATTCCATGTCAACTGGTTTTGTGACGAAGCAGTTCGCTTGATGCTCGTAACTCGTCCAAATGTCTCTCTCCATCTTCAACGACGTGCAAGTTATTACACACTCTTCCAGCATTGAAGGCGTTTTCGGTAATCATCAAGTCCACCGGGTTATCTTCCACCAGCAGAATCTCTACAGGCTTAACCATTGTTCCCGAAGTCATCGCGCCCGAATTCTCCTGTCAGATATCGTGAAATAAAAAGTTGATCCTACCCCCAGTTCGGATTCCACCCAAACTCTGCCGCCGTGACGCTCCACGACCTTCTTGACGATAGCCAATCCCATTCCAGTGCCGTCATATTGGCTTCTCTTATGCAGCCGTTGAAAGATAACAAAGATGCGATCCAAATGCCGAGGCTCAATCCCTATACCGTTGTCTTTGACGGAAAAGATCCACTCGTTCTTGTTCTTCACGGCGGACACGTGAATCTGCGGTGGTTCGTCCCTCCGAAATTTAATAGCATTTCCAATAAGGTTCTGAAACACCTGCAAGAGTTGGGAGTCATCTCCAAAAACTGCGGGCAAAAGGTCGTGAGTGACTGTCGCTCCATTCTCATTAATGGCGGAACGTAAGTTTCTTAAGGTCAGGTCCAGCGCTTGCTCACAATCTACCGGCTCTGGAGGCTTTCCTCTGGTTGCGACACGGGAATACGCCAACAGATCTAAAATGAGGGCTTTCATCCTTACGGAAGAGTCAACCGCATAGTGGATGTACTGGTCCGCAGTGGCGTCAAGTTTACCTTTGTAGTCCTTCTCCAGCATTTGCACACAACTCGTCACGTTGCGGAGAGGCTCCTGCAAATCATGGGATGCCACATAAGCGAACTGTTGAAGGTCCTCATTCGAGCGAATCAAGGCTTCTTCCACCCGTTTGCGCTCACTGATATCTCTGGCGGCAGCGAAGATCCCAACAGCCTTACCGGAATCGTTCCGGTACAGAGATGCGTTGTACATTACAGGAGTCAGCCATCCATCCCTGTGCCGGATTGTCAATTCATAGTCTTGCACTAAGCCATCTCGAAAAACTTGCTCGTATCCAGACCGGGCCTTTTCAGGATCGGTGAAATAATCGGCAAAGTCTGTCCCAATTAGTTCCTCCCGTGAATAGCCAGTGACCCTCTCGGTTGCCGTGTTTACATCGGTTATTTTTCCTTCGGAACTAATGGTCAAAAGGGGATCAAGACTCGCCTCGATCAATCTGCGATTGTAGGCATTGGCTGCCTGGTAGGCTTCTTCGGCGCGTTTGCGCACTTCGATTTCGTCTTCAAGCCTTATGTTAGCGTTCTTCAACTCGGCGTTCCTACGTTTCAGGTCCAATTGCATTTCTAGGACCTGTGACTGGTAACGTCGCATGGCCTCGACAATCCCTGAGATAATAGTGCAATTTATGACAAAGACAGCCACGCCAAGCCAAAAGGGGAAATCCTTAACAAAGGATTCGCCAAACATTGCTGTTCCAGCGAACAATACAGTCAAACACGAGAATAACGTGGCTATCAGTCCGACAGAAAGGCCTCCATATAGTGCAGCGATGATTACCGCCGGATAGAACGTTATGTAGGTTACACTGGCTCCAAGGAGGTGAAGTGGCCACAGACGCGCGCCACCTGCCAGTGCAACAAGGGCAATGGCAAGACAGATGCCTCGCCAAATGAGGCTTTTACTTGTCTTCGAACACATCAATCCCTCCCGTCAAACTTATTGATGTGGAGAAATGACCAGCAATAATCAGGAAAACTTCAGGGCATTTCGTTCGGGTTTCTTTCAAAGTAATCGTTCAGTAGCTGGTAACGTCCTTGCTGGCCAGGAGATCCTCCTGACCAAAGTTTTCAGG
This sequence comes from Desulfomonilaceae bacterium, assembly GCA_052144015.1. GTDB lineage: Bacteria > Desulfobacterota > Desulfomonilia > Desulfomonilales > Desulfomonilaceae > DATJPW01. Next base: position 6,417 of record JBKQRG010000045.1, on the reverse strand, counting down.
TCAAATGGTCTCGGAATCAACATGGGCTACACTGCCGCTGAAGTGCTGGTGTGTTCATATTGTTTCCCCCCTATCATCTGATTTCGCCATTCTAATATGCTATCAAACTCAATTGAGAGACCTTCTGCAGTACCAAAGCTTCTCTGACGGTCTTGTACGCAATTACTTTTTTCGCAATTTCTTGTCGTATACCACATGAATCTCCAGCAAGTCCAGAGACAGCCTGGACCATCCACGCCGCAGTTATGGGATCAGACCATTGTCTCATTTCCTGCATGGTTGGATACGTTCAGTGATCTTTGTGTCTTTGATTCCACCCTTTCGTAAGGAAATTCAGTGTTTGTCTTTTCTGTTCGACCGGTGTATATCCCTCCTATTCGAACGACGAGAATTGCCGGATCGACTGTCTTTTTAATATCTTGCTGAACTCGGAAAGCCTCGTGCTTTCCCCCAAGCGAAGCTGCCGGTGAGCGTGGCAGCTCCTGATGCATGATGCCGATACGCTCAAGCTCAGAAGAGCCGGTCCTCAAAGGAGAGATCCGTGTCCGAAAGTAAGAAGACCACCGGTAAAAGCTCACAGAAGAAGTCCAACACCCAGAAGAAGAAAAGGTCTTCCAAAACACGCCTGCGTGTTGTTCGGAAACCGAGTGGCCCCGATGTCGAGTTCATGGATGCGCCCTCACTCCGCGACATGCAAGCACCATCTGGCTTCAGGGTTGTTTCCTACTCACAGGCGATGATGGAGTATGCAGCTCCGGTCCTGGAGGGTTCCGAGTCTCAAGACATGAATGCACTGAACGAGAAAATGCAGGTCGCCATGCTGTGCTGGAATCATAGCATTGCAGGTGAACTCGTCGGACCTCGCTTTTCGGACAAAGAGATCATCGATAAAATAGGTAAGGTCCTAAAACTAAGCAAGCAGGAAACATCCGAATTCTTCAAGAAAATGATTGAGCGGAAGTCGTATCTTTTTCCTGAAGAGCTTCAACAAAGGGGCGTCCCATTTATGGTGATGCGGAAGGAAATAAGTCACATCATCGCCCCTTTCGATCTTCGCCGGATCAATTTCTTGGAAAAACCTATGCCCCCTGATCAAAAGGACAAGAAATTCATCAATAACCTTAATAAACTAGACTCATTCATCATGCGTAGAGCCGAGTACGACGAGTACGAGGATCTGTTCACTCAGGTCAGTGAAGGCTCTACCGAGATATTCGAGAGATGGCTTATCGCTAAAGGGGTGGAAGAATTCCGCCAAGAACTTGTTTGGTTTCCTGATACACTTTGCAACTTCGTCTATGGGTATCTTCACGAAGATGCCTTTGTTCTGAAATCCATCCCTCCCGGTTACCTAGCCGTATTCTTTTCTGATTTCGTGCTAAGAAAGGTCATGATTGAGCCCCACATGTACAGCTACATTCCGCCTTCAATCAAGTTGTTCTACACATTCCTGTGGGAAAAAAAAATACTTGGTCAATCCCGTACCGGTCATGGCTGTAATCGACGAGATTGAACCACATTTCATAGAGATTCTCAGGGAAAGATTTGGATGAATCAAAGGTAAGACCCTCAGAGCACAGAGTGTTTCCAGCGCATACAGACTCCCCCTCAGTCTATTGGGGACCAATTTCTGTCTTCTGAGTTCATGATCTTTGCCCAACGATGCTTCGTTTTGTTCTCCCCTTACCTGTTCTCATGGTATTATCTGAGTGTTAGAGATCTTTTCTATCCCACTCTGTCCGGCAGTCTGGAGGGGATTATGGAAGACAAAAACAAAACTAAAAAAGAACTCATCATTGAATTGGAGAATCTGCGCCACAGCGTATCCGAACTGGAACAGTTGGAAGCCAGACTCAATGGGACAGAACAATTCATGACCGAGAGCGAGGAACGATATCGTGTACTCATAGAAAATCTCAGTGAAGGGATTTTCGTATTCAAAGACGGATTTTTCAGATTTGCCAGTTCCAGGGCTGTAGAGTTGTTGGGCTATCGAGCCGATGAGTTGATTTCCAGATCCTCGCTGGATCTTATTCATCCAGATGACCGCGAAATGGTGATTCGCCGACGCAAGAGTCGAATGGCAGGCGATGACACGCCATATGAGTACACGGTGAGAATGGTTGCCCACGACGGAAATATAAAATGGCTTGATGTGATGTCACGCGGGATTCTCTGGCACGGGGAAAGAGCCAGTCTCGTTAGTGTGACGGACGCAACCCGGCGCAAGGCGGCAGAGGATGCTCTTCGAGAAAGCGAAGACAAGACCGCTTCCGACAAGTTTGCGAGAATGCAGGAGAATGGATATGGGAAGTGGACACAAAAGGTACGTACCGGTACTGCAGTTCCGCTGTGGAGGATATACTTGGATACTCACCCGATGAACTAGTGGGCCAGAAGCATTTTTATGATCTGTTTGCTCCAGAGGTACGGGAAGAGTTGAAAAAAGCTGCATTTGCGGCTTTCGACCGCAGAGAATCGATCCGAAAATTTATAAATCCCAACGTCCATAAGGACGGGAGAATTGTCATTCTGGAAACCAGTGGTTCGCCTGTGCTGGATTAAAAAGGACGCCTTCTATGTTATCGCGGCGCTGACACTGACATCACCGAGCGCAAGAAGGCGCAAGAGGACCTCCGCGAATCGCGTGAGAGGTTACAGATTGTCTTGGATACGATCCCAGCCGCTGTCTTTTGGAAAGATCGCGACTCAGTCTATCTAGGAGGATATCGTGTTTGGTTGGAAGCTGCAGGAATGAACTCCGCTCAAGAGGTTGTTGGAAAGACTGACTACGACCTTCCTTGGGAGAAAGATCAGGCGGATTTTTGTCGAGAGTGTGACAAGAAAGTTATGGAGTCAGGTATTCCCGAATTTGACATTATTGAGCCCTTGACACGAGCCGACGGCACTCTGACCTGGCTTAAGACTAACAAAATCTCCCTTCGAGACCGAGAGGGCACTATCGTAGGTATTCTCGGGACGTATGAGGATATCACAGAACGCAAAGAAGCTGAGGATGCACTGCGGGAAAGCGAAGAGCCCTTTCGCGATCTGGTCGAGAACATAGAAGATCTGATCTGCACACACGACTTGCAGGGCAACCTCCTTTTTGTGAACGAGGCCCCAGCTAAAGTGCTGGGATATGCCTCCACCGACTTGATCGGAACAAATCTGCGCTCCCACTTGGCCCCTGAAGTGCGACACCACTTTGACGAATATCTGGCGACCATCCAGAGCGATGGACACGCAAACGGATTGATGTTGGTCCAAGCCAAGACAGGAGAGAAGCGCGTCTGGGAATACCGCAACACGCTACGTACTGAAGGCCCGGCACCGCCAATAGTCCGCGGTCTAGCGCGAGACATTAGCGAACTGAAACGGTCTCAAAAGGAACTGCGTCAGAGTGAGCACCGGTTTTCTCTAGCTATTGAGGGATCTAGCGTCGGGATAGTGGATTGGGATGTTCCAAGCGGAAAAAGGAGAAGGAATACTATTCTCTTGAAACCGAAAAATATTTGAAAAAAGAAGTCGAGGATGCCGGACAGGCTGTTCTAAAAGGCATTAAAAAGGACATGGATTCCAATTAGTGAAAGCCCGTAAATGAATATTTCCTTGAGAGTCTGGTCGGGAAATTTGTTGGCAATCCGCGGACCTATTTGTCCTCCCACCAGAGCGCCCATCGCGCCGAAGAGCGCAATACGTCCCGAAAATGAGCCTCCCGCAAGCATATGTAGTGAGAAGGCAGCAGCAGCATTCATGGTCATTACAACGAGACAGGCTCCGATGGCTGCATCCATTCTCAACCTGAGACGGTTTCTAATGACGGGTACGAGAAAATCTCCGACCCCAACGGAAAGAAGTCCCGTCATGACGGACAGAGTTGGGGGCGTCCACAGGTATGGAACTACCGTACGCAACGAGACTTCTTTGGCTGGCAGGACGTCCTGATCCTCTCTCGCAATTACAAAGATCAGACCACACGCCATACAAGCCAAACCCACAAGAATAACCAGCGACTGAGGGTTGACCACTCCTTGCAGCCACACGCCTAACGCCACCCCTGGAAATGCCGAGACAGCCAACATGAGCGCCAGTCTTATGTCGGTCTTTTCTTGCCGTATTGTAGCCACGGCTCCAGAGGCCATACCAGCAATCTGGATGAGCAGAGATGTCATTATCGCTATTGGCGGTGTGAGTCCAGCCACGAGGACCAAATAGGGAACCCACAGTACTCCCCCTCCCAGTCCGACCATAGTTGCCAGCGCCGCAATGGCAACCCCCGCCGGGAGGCATGTCCATTCACCATTCATCTGTTCTTTCCCACCTCAGTCTCTGTCAATGGCGCAGGAAATAGCTTGAAGTCTTCCAAGATGGACCTGAACCCGGCTAGGCTTTCTTCAATCTTATCGAGCTGCTCACGGTAATTAGAATCGTCTCCTATGTGGGTTTGAAGGTATTCAAGTGGGCTTCGCACAGCGGACTCCGTGGTCAGTCCAAAAGCCACAATCTCCTGAATGTTGCTGGTTAATGCGTTGATGGTCTCTCCGAGAAGACCTATTTCATCTCGTCTGCAAACCTCGATAGTCCGACTGAGATCTCCTTCGCATATCACCTTGGCCTGTTCCACCATCTGCTGGAGCGGGCCTGTAATTTTCCTCATTAACATGATGAAAACAATAAGGGTGACCACAGCCTGAACGACGCACATAAGGAAGGCTTTGTTCCGGAGAACCCCCAACACTTTTAGGACACGGGCTCCTGTAATCTCTGCCTCGGGGGAAGCGTGTGTCAACGCTCCGGCTTCTGATATCGCGGTTTGTATAGCCCAAACGAATTCTACAGTTATAAACAAGGATGCAACGGCTATCAAGCCAAAATAGGTGAGCATCTGCCTTTCGAGAGTGGAATGCCTTTTCATGCTTTGCACCTAATCCATCTGGGAATGTCGATTCTATTGCGTTTGTCCTTTTTGGACTTTCTTTCAAAGGTCTTTCGGACGTGAAGAAGCACGGATTTCTCCGCATGGCTACAAGACGACGGCGCTTGACTGTCGGTCCACCAAGTCTCCTTTCTTATTCTTCACCCCTTGCAACTTTTTCTGGAAAACTGCACTCAAACAGGCAAGAATCCTTCTTCTTCGTGTCCATAAGATGCCAACAATCTCGCCCGTGATTTGGATATGCCGGACACTTGTCTCTGGTTGCTGCGGGACAGTTCTTGACATCCCAGCAATTCTTTTCACTCATTGCCACTCCCTCCGCTTGATAGTATGCAGCGACTGCATGAACATACATACTCCTGGTTCAGACCCTCATCCGACTGGTATCACGAACCAAAAACCTCAGAAATTTGCCGTTAATCATCATTGAATACCCTAGAGGATAGCTCCAAACGGTAGAGGAATTCGATGCCGTTTCTTGACGACGTCACAGGCTGAACAATTCTCCCGGTTCGGCTTTATCAGACACCCGTGACATTGCTGAACCAGATCAATGGCCTCCTCCAGCTCTTGCCTGAGTTCCCCATATTCTCCGATCTTCTTGTTAACATCGGATAGGCGTTCTTGCAGACGCTTAAGTACAACCGGATAAGCCTCGTTGCCCGTCGGTTTTTCCCGTCTAACCTGGTATAGAGACTTAATCGCGTTGAGTGACATTCCGAGGCTCTTGAGTTCTTGGATAAAACGAATCGTATCCACAGTGTGGGGTTTAAAGAGGTAGAAGCCGCCGGGACTTCTCTCCGCAGATTCAACCAGGCCCTCTCCTAAGTAATAGCGGACAGTTCGCACAGTAGTTTTCGCTCGACTCGCAACTTCCCCGATTTGTAATAGTTGTCGCTGAGCCTTCATACCTGGTCTCCCACAGCATACGTCTAGCTGAGCCTCGCCCAAAACCCGATAGATGCTTCGTGGCTTTCAGACTCAGTTATCCGCAAGACACGACTATACAGCTACGTAACTGTCTACTGTTTCCCAACTTATGTCAAGAACAAATTTCCTCTGACGAATCAAAGTTTGAGAGGTCACGCTCTCCTCCAGCTTGGTGTTGAAGTCTCCTGGTATCAGGACCTTTGCATTACCGGAGTCCTTGTCCTCCAAGCAATCGTCAAGCACCAGGAACTGGTCGTACCGAAGCTATTCAATTCTCCTGCGGGCCTTTCGCTGGAGCAGGAAGTACATCAGAAGTATGCAGCCAACCACGGCAATTATGATCAGACTCCATTGTTGGATTGATGCGGCGACTTTCCGCCATTCTTTTCCCAGAAAGAAGCCAGCCGTGATAAACGATGTAGACCAGAGCAAACCGCCCGCGTATGCAAATGTGGCGAATACGGCATATCTCATTCGCGAGGTTCCCGCCGCGAGAGCGGTCACATGCCTTACACCAGGAATGAAGTATCCAATAAAGAGCCCCCACC
>JBKQRG010000044.1:0-6028 GCA_052144015.1 Desulfomonilaceae bacterium | reverse complement strand
GCCCCCCGAAAAACAAGACCTCCCACAAATTGTCGGCAGAAGCCGCTTGATACCAATCAATGTTATTGTTAAACTAAAACAATATGTTATCCGAACATTCTCCACCAACTTCTCGTCAAAGATCCGTCGGTAGAGCATCCCTTTACAGACGCGAGAATTGCTTTGTAGTCAATCTCCCATCCGTTCATAACATTTTCCTGCTGATCGGCTAAGGAGGGCAAATAGCCCCTATACTAGGCATTGGAGATTGATACATCGAGAATCATGGCGGAATGACCTGTGAACGTTGTCCGACACTTGTTCGGTACTTCCCTCGTTAATTCACGAGTATCGCCTTAATCGGTGAGTTGCGATAGCCCGTGATAACTCCCTAACCCCTCGCTCTGTATCTTGGTCTCTCAAATCTATGTACTTCACGTCTCTCAGCAAAGCTGGAACTCGTGTGTCATCCAAGAGTATTGGAATGATAGTTATTCCGGCCGACCTGATACGCCGTGCCATGATTAGGTTTAACTCGTGCAAAGCCCATGTGCTGTCTGTCGAGTTTTTAGAGATGAAGAAGACAAGACAGTCGGCAGATTCGAGACCTTTCGATATTTCTTTTATAAGACTCGCTCCCGCGGGCAGATGAGTCTCATCGAACCAAACTTCTATACCTTGTCGTTGCAGTCCGGTTGAGAAGGCGCGAACCACTGAATTATCCTTTTGAGAGTAGCTGAGGAAGACGACTGATGTACGCTTTTCACGGTGCAAGAGACCGGAAACCGTTTGCCGAATTGATTCAAGCAAAACATCCTCCGAACCCCCAAGTTTAATAGCCTGTTCCCAGAGTTGCCTTAACTCCTCCACCCCCCTTTCAGCCTTCTTCTGCCGCCTTCGTGTTTCGTCCTTTTCCACAGATTCTATGGCTTCTATCGTTGTCACCAAGTCTGCCGCTACCTGAAGGGACAGATCGTGGGCGTCTCGGAATTGGGCCACGGTGTGGCGTGCAGTATCGCCTTGAATTTTTCTAGCAAGCGGAGACCTTCTGGATTCCTTTCGATGTATTTTGGGAGAATAGGGACATTTTCGTCACGTAGATATGCAAGACAGGGTTTCCCCAGTTTTTGGCCTTCGCGGTATTCTGCTTCGGAATAGGAAATATCTGAACCCCTCACGAAACTCCCATATCGATGTCCTACGATGACTACCAAGATGTCACTGCGGCGTACTTCCTCCAGGCAGGTCTCTATAGGCTGGTTCGGCCTAGCTCCAAAAAACTCCATCGAATCATGCTGAAGTTTCAAACGACCTATGGCGTCTATGACCGCAGTTCTTTCTTCAACCAAGTCACTGTATGTGCTGCACAAGAATACGGTAAGCGATCTCTTCATATGCCCTTTTCTTCTTACTTGCTGTTTCCGTATAACATCTCTTCCCCCTCAGCATGTCAACCACTTTTGAAAAATTCATAAGGTATTGACCTGTCGGAAGGAGGATGATCTTATAAACTTGGATGTGACAGGATGCCCAAAATCTACCTCGCCTCACCGCTCGGATTCTCTCCTGAGTACCGCTCGTACCTGAAAAGGATTAAGGCTCGCCTGGTTCAACTCCGCTATCAAGTCTTCGATCCCTGGGCGCAACCTTTCTCAAAAGCCATACGTGAAGCATCTAAAATCGAAGAATACCATGAGCGACTTGCAGCCTTTACTCGTCTTGCCAGGGATATTGGATCTGTGAATGAAAATGCTATTCGTGAATGTGACATGCTCCTGGCAGTCATGGACGGAGCAGAGGTTGATTCAGGAACTGCCGCGGAGGTAGGGTTCGCCGCTGGTATTGGTAAATCGGTCTTCGGATTACGTACCGACTGGCGAGACTCAGGTGAATTCGGACTTCCCCTGAATCTTCAAGTGCTTCACTTCATAATAAATAGCGGGGGAAGGCTTTTTCGGGGCATCGAAGAGATTGAATTTTGATTTCAGATCGAGTCTCTGTTGCGTGAAAATTGACTCCTTTCACGATCAATGAACTCTGTCCCATAAGCTAAAGAGGAGCACTTGGTCGAACGAGCCCTTTCGGAGACGTCTGAGCAACGACGGACGCTCTCAGATGCCCCTGAACGTGAGATCTCCATCGAGATAAGGGTAAGGGAAGGTCTCAGCTAGAGCGTTGCTCAGATCGCTTCATATTCGTTCTAAGGCGCAAGCCTGCTGCTGGAGCTGATTTTAACACTTAATTACGCTTCCAGGCGGTTTAATTGACTTGTGCCGTGCCAAGTGCTATCCAAAAAATTATGGTTTGTCTCGATACTTGGAATCTGGAGTCTTTTTTGTTGATCGGGGGGGCGTTTGGCACGGATACCAAGAAATCTCCGAGATTATTGTAACACGTGGTCTTGCATTCCTTCCCACAGGAGGGTTAATCGTCTTGGCAAATTTCAACATAAAATGTGAAGCGATAAGGGTATTATCTGACACGGGTATTTGCTCGGGGTCGGCGAAATGCAGAACTGGAGAGACGTATGTGCTGGGGTTGAGGACACCTGAACCGAACGGCATGTGTGCGAGAGCCTTTCATTCAGTTCATCCGACAGCTTTTGCAATGCGATGCACTGATCGGATCTCTCTGGAACAGGTTGACGGGTCCGTAGAAGTCACGTGCCCTGGTGGGTCAGTGGTTTACAGACTTTCAAGGATACGAGAAAGGTGATGGCGCTGTCCGGGTAAGCTCCGGTAATATTTTGCCTCAGGACTCTCCGCGCTGTTCTTTGAGCATCCTTTCGATCTTGCAAGAAATCCCCAGACCTTGCATGCCTGTCTCGAAACAACCATTACACGATATGCACTTGGCTTTGGCAGTGTTGCCACTTTTCCATTGGTTGATTAAATTTGGCTCCCGGATCAAGGCCGTGCCAGGGAAACATAATCCGCCTTTCCCTGTTTCACGATTCCTTCCGCGGTGGAGAAAGATCGGATGCCGCCAACGGCAATTTTATTCTGCATCTGCAGGAATGAGAGATCCAAAATCGGAGGATATGGAAACTTCATTTACAAAACATCTCATTCAGTACGCGCCTGAACATCCGTTATCTCGTCTGGTCAAGGCTCACATTTCTTACAACTTTGTGGATAGGATAAATATTTCCAGGCCGAAGCCGATAGCTAAGGGTTACCTCGATCACAGCACCCTTCAATCCATCTGGCAGAGGGACTTCTATGGTCTCCTCCTTGGGAGCAAAAGGCTGGATAGCTGTATCCCGTATAAGACCCAGCTTATTAGCGGCGCCGAGGACCATCTGCGTTGAACGAGAATCAGTTGATTGCGGTATGTAGACTCTTGAAGTCTCGAATATTTTCTTACCTTCCGGTGTAATCGCGGTCACATCCAGGACCACCTGTTTTCTCGACGGTCAACCGTCCGGGATTCTGTGTCCGGCTTTACTTGTGATCTTCGTCTTAACCACCACCATAGGGAAGTATGCCTTCTCGTCCGGATGGTACGTATATGCCAGAGTCTGAACCTCCATCGGTAGCGATTCCCGGAGTCGGGCCGATAATTCTTCTTTTTGATTGAAATCCGGAGGAATGTGGTGGTCGTGGTTCTTCATGTGGCAATCTTGACAGGTTTGGGTACCGCCGGATGGTATATAAGCGTGGAGATAGCTGCCGTACAGGGTCGCGCACTGAACGGGAATGTCGGGATTATCTAAAACCGGGCCCAGACCATGGCATTGGCCACATAGTAATGAGCTTTTAAGAAGGGTGCTCTTCTTTATGGGGGGGCCCTCATGATCGGGATCGTCTTTGTTGCCGTACACCACGCCTTTCTCCGGACGGCCATGCACAACAGCCTTTTCATTGTGACACACCAGACAACCGATGTTCAGCTTCCGTATCGTGGCCTTGTCATCCTTTAGCACTGCTTTGGCGATCTCCCCTGCCACGGCATCAGTTCCATATTTTATCTGAGGAAAATGACACTTGAAGCATGGAAAGTCACGCTTGATTGCCTGCTCTGGAGGCTTTCCGAGTTCGGACACTCTCTTGAGATACCTGGTTAAAAGCATCTCGTCATCGATCCCTATCAAGGGGCGTGCATGATGAGACTTTTGCCACTGCCCATACGTTTTTTCATGGCATTCCCTGCAATTGGATGAATCAAACATGACTATCAATTCATCCAGCGTGGAGGCCTGATTGGGAGTGTCTCCACGCACAATGCCACTGCTGAAAAGCATGACAAAAAGTAATGGAATCGCAAGCATATATTTCCAATACTTATTTCGAGTGCAAAGCAACATAATAGAGGTCCTTTATCGCTTTATTGTGGCGTAAGATCGGCTCGCCTCAGACAACCACCCTTTGAGAGCCGGCGTCGTCGCTCTGCGAGCAAGCGATTTTCTTGCCAGTTGTTGGGCACGCGCCTCTATCCCCCATAGTCAAGTAGAATCTTCGGCTTCGTTCCTTCACAACAGCGGTTTTAACTTCGCTAAAGACAAAGGCCACAGTCTTGGAAACTCGTGGAAGCGTATATAATTTACCCAAAAACCGACTTAAGCCTAAACCCGTCGGAAACTAATCCCGGAAGGGGAGCATCCTGTAACAGTTCTCACAGAATGTTCCCCGCTCGAACTATTTCCCTTTCGGCAGTCCTACACTCTGAGCGGCAACTACCTTTTGGGTTGGCCGCAATTTCACAGCTTGACCAAATTTTTCCCTATCGATAGATGCACGGAAACAAGTGGGCAAATTCTCGGAAGCGCAATACAGATAGACATTTTCAGCGATAAATCCGGTATCCATTGAGGCCAGCATCATTTTTTCCTCGTCTTTTCTGTCACCCATCTTCTGAAAGTCCGCCACATAGACAAGATTCACGGGCGCATCCTTGAACCGTTCCACTTGGGTATAGGTGAGTGCACGATTGTCTCCCGGCAAGACCGGAACCAGAGCATTTCCCTTTGGATCGTAAAGATACATTCCCTGAGTGGTCGATACGTAAAGATCAGTCTCCTGCCAATTCACCGCGGAAGGCGCAGTTCGTTTGCCGGAATCGGAGCGGTTTATGCCCCATGCAGCCCAAAGCAGGTTTGAAAGCATCTGCTCGGGAAGTTTGTCACCACTGTATTCCCGACTGGTTTTCCTATCTTTGAATGCCTGCACCAGGGATTTACTTGGGTCCAATTTGGGTTCAGGTAGTTGAATAGGCTTTAGCTCCTGGCCGAAAGCGGATAGGACAAAACCACTGGCGAAAACGACGCAGACCACACTTATGGTCAGAATCCGAAATTTCATTGTATCGCCCTCCTAATTAGATTTCTTCGAATCGTTCTATGCCACGTCTGATACCGTACAATGGATTTATCCTTCAGGTCAAATGTTCACCGAGGGCATTCCCAACGTAGGGCATTCGGAGCATCAAGATGGAGATAACTCAACAATTCCAAAGAAATAGCATTCCTTCACATTGTGCATGGGCACATACTGGCCATCGGAAACAAAGGTTGCAGTCGTGCTCAACGGAAAGTGCCGCTTCAAGATATAACAACTTTACTTCTTACAGTCCTCCATCCCATTAGTCGTGCCTCCGAAGTCTTCCTCTCAAAGGTCTATCTTGAAGGAGACGATCATGAAAGCCCGGCTGCTCACCAACTCTATGTTAGCGGAAAACGCATCTCGCGATTACCTTCGACTCGTTTACGAAAGTCAGAAACCCTCAACGCCTGATGCAGAACCAAAATCACAAGCGGCTCACGATCTTTTGGATTGCTTTGAAGAGACTCAAGAATCTTTTCTGGACAAGCATGTCACACCGATCAAAAGATTAGTAAGAGGTTTGAACGAAAGTTTACACAGCTTATTAACCGAAAAAGACGGTACTATGAGCGGTGCAGGGTTGTTCAAAGGATGCAAGGTGTATAATGGACCCCGAAAACTGGACAGGAGGTTAAGGTGGGAAAGCCTACCTTGATGGTGTAGAAACCGGCGGGGGGATAAGGGAGGCTTTGAATTGCGAGGCATGAGAAAGCGGTATGATGGGAGCT
>JBKQRG010000043.1:0-3336 GCA_052144015.1 Desulfomonilaceae bacterium | reverse complement strand
ATTTCTCTGGCGGTTGCGGCGGTGCCGGAAGGTCTCCCGGCTGTTGCAGCAACCACCCTGGCGCTCGGAATCAAAAGTATGAAGCGTCACAAGGTCCTGATAAGAAATCTCGACGCTGTCTGTACTCTCGGTTCCGTGCAGACGATCTGTTTCGATAAGACCGGGACAATTACACACAATAGGATGTCGGTCCTGAGGATCTACTCCGGTATGCGCCACATACAAGTGAAGAACGGCGGTTTTTATATTGAGGCAACGCCTTTCGATTACCTCGACCATGATGAAGTCTTGAGGCTTATCCAGGTAGGGGTGTTGTGCAATGAGAGCCAGATGGATACACGGCGCCGGGAGTATGTGTTGAGCGGCTCTCCTACAGAGAATGCATTGATTGAAATGGCTATTAAAGCTGGTGTGGATATTTCAGCATTGAGAGAGCAATATCCATTGCTGCGCACCGATTATCGATCGGATGATCGCCAATTTATGACCACAATACATTCCTCAGCCAATCCGGGTACATTCGTTGCTTTAAAGGGGAGCCCTGTCGATGTACTTAGCAAGTGCAGTTTTCATGTCAAAGACGGGGTAAGAATTCCGCTTCTCGAAGAAGACAGAGACCTCATCGAAGCTCAAAACGATGACATGGCCGGCGACGCCTTGAGAGTGCTCGGGATGGCGTACACGGATGGGTCGTCGGAAGAAATCCGGGAAAAGGAAAACGGTCTCACATGGTTGGGTCTTGTTGGAATGGCTGACCCGATCAGGGACCGGGTAAAAGAGTCGATCGCGGTTTTTCATCGTGCAGGCATGGAGACGGTAATGATCACAGGTGACCAAAGCCCGACTGCCTATGCCGTGGGTAAGGAATTGGATCTCAGCAGCGGCCGGCCTTTGGAAATCCTGGATTCAACGCATCTAACCACAACCGACTCCTCTGTCATTCAGGCCCTCAGCAAACAGGTCCACGTATTCTCGAGAGTCAGCCCGTCGAATAAGCTTCAGATCGTGCAGGCTTTGCAGAGCACGGGTAGAGTCGTTGCCATGACAGGTGATGGCATTAATGATGGGCCTGCCCTCAAGGCGGCTGACATTGGAATCGCGATGGGGCGCTCAGGGACCGACGTAGCCCGCGACGTCGCGGACGTGGTACTCGAAGAAGATGACCTAGAAACGTTGATCATCGCTATCACGGACGGCCGGACTATTTATCGGAATATCAGAAAGACACTTCGTTATCTGATCTCAACGAACTTCAGCGAGATCCAAGTGATGGTGGCAGCCGGGGTACTGGGGCTGGGGTATCCTCTTAATGCTATGCAACTGCTTTGGATCAATCTCATCTCTGATATATTCCCGGGTCTGGCTTTGGCCTTGGAGCCTGCGGAGCCGGATGTCATGGAGCAGCCTCCGCGTGATCCGGCGGAACCGATAATCAAGACTGATGATTTCAAAAGAATAGCGTTCGAAGCAGCAACTATGACCGCGACTTCTCTCGCCGCGTACGGGTATGGTGTAATGAAATACGGCGCGGGGGCTGGAGCGGGTACAATGGCCTTTCAGAGCCTCACGATTTCGCAGATCCTTCATGCGATAAGTTGCCGTTCGGAAACGCGCAGCATCTTCGACGCGGAAAAGCCCCCGCCCAACAAATACTTGACCGCAGCGATCCTTGGTTCGCTTGGATTGCAAGTTGCGACCCAGCTCATTCCAGGGGTGAGAAGCCTGCTTGGCCTGTCGCCTCTGGCAGCATCCGACGTTCTGGTTGTAGGGGCTACCTCGGTGCTGCCGCTTTTCATCAGCGAAGCCACAAAATCAGGGGTTGTCAAGCAATGAAAAGAGAGTTCATACACACGTCCGAATCAGTCACCGAGGGGCATCCTGACAAGCTCTGCGACCAAATAAGCGATGCTATTATCGACCGATTTCTCGAGCAGGATATTGGCGCCAGGATTATTGCCGAGTGTGCTGTTTCGTTGTCCGTGGTCTTTATAGCCGCGCGGTTTGCGTCGAAAATTAAGGTGGATTTCCCCAACGTGGCCAGAAAAGTCATCCGGCGAATTGGCTATGTGGACGATGAATTCAGCTTCAAAACTTGCAGTATTCTGACCAGCTTGAAAGAGATGGTACCAGATCATCCGCGGATGGACGATAACCAGGCAGGGGACAAGGAAGTTGGCCGCCTTATTGTCGACGATCAGGTGACTCTGTTTGGTTTTGCATGTAATCAATCCCCTGCGCTTCTGCCTCTCCCGATCTGGCTTGCGCACAAGCTTTCGCGAAAACTTTCCGAGGTGAGATTGCAGAACGTGCTTCCGTATTTAGCCCCTGACGGCACAACCCAGGTTGGTGTGGAATATCAGGAGCGTGTCCCTCGGAGGATTCACAGCCTCACGATTAACTCAAGCCAGAAGGATAGGACATATCCGAAACCGGAGCGTCTTCGTGATGATATAATGCAAACAGTGATCGAGACGGTGTTTCAAGATGAGCCCATAAGGCCCGATAAGCGCACCATGATTTTCGTAAATCCGGGAGGATCGCTGAAATTGGGAGGGCCTTCCGTGCATTCGGGCCTAACTGGAAGAAAAGATGCCATCGACACGTACGGTGGATACTCCCGAAACAGCGGCTCTGCCCTTAGCGGGAAAGATCCCTTCAGAATCGACAGGGTGGGGGCCTACGCAGCGCGCTATGCGGCCAAGAATGTTGTCGCAGCCGGAATCGCGCAGCAGTGCGAAGTTCAGCTCAGCTATTCCATCGGAATGACCGGGCCGGTGAGCGTGCAGGTGGAGACAGGGGGGACGGGAAAAACTTCGGATGATGAAATCAGCAAACTTGTGGAAAAGCATTTCGATTTCACGCTCGGGGGAATTATTAATCATTTCGATTTGAGGAGACTGCCGTCGAGGACAAAAGGGGGTTTTTATCGAAAATTGGCCGCGTACGGTCATTTCGGAAGAACCGACATGGAGCTACCCTGGGAAATGACGGACAAGCTGGAGATCCTCAAGTCGGCGTTGTGAGATTCAGTTGTTTTGCAAATTGAAAGAAATATCACTTTAACCGGGGGGAAATGTCGAGGAGTTCAAATAAAAGCAGTAACAATGGATAAGGGGGAACCGTGCAACGCTCGATCCAATACAAATCCAAGAAGGGCTTTGGACGCGGCTTGGGTTACGGCCTCCATAACGTTCTCCTTGCGCTTTTTATTGGAGAGCACCTTGGCCACGTCGATATACCCCTCCCCGGCAAGAACGTTTATTATAGCGCCGGCACTAATCACTTCAAGATCGTAATGCATTATTACGCTGCCGGTGACGGTATTTATCGAGCTGG
>JBKQRG010000042.1:0-61904 GCA_052144015.1 Desulfomonilaceae bacterium | reverse complement strand
GCCTTGGAGAGGCCTGAAGCGGTCAAGCTTTAGACACGGTGACTTAAGAGTCTCGCCGAATTTCACTTGCGAGAATAGTACGACATCTCTCCGATCCAGTTTTGACAAGCTGGCAGGGCGACTGTGGTCGCCCTGTTTTTTTGTACCCCGGAATTGACGGGACCGGATCAACGCGCAGCAAGAGAAGATGGGGTGGATTGCATACGAGCATGATTCTTCGTGAACAGCTCAAAATCTCAGGGCCCCCAAAGGGCCCCTTTGCCTGGCGAAACCCCTTCGCCAGGTTTCATTTTTGGACCCATGTCTCCGTCTCAGTTGGTCGAATTTCACCTGTCTCCCCTTTGAAGGGGAAAAGGCACTCTGCCCCTAAGTTAACAAGTGATATATAAACCTATGGGCAGGTCGCTTGCTAAGGAATTAGTCAAGAAAGGAGTTCAAATGATGGGAGCGGATCTCAGCCAGATCGACATCTTAACGAGGCGCGAAATTGAAGCCAGGATAATCGGACCCTTGATCACAGCCTTTACTGATGAAATAGGACAAGACAGAACCCTCGCGATTGTCAGGACTGTAATCGAATCACTCGCACTAGAGAGTGGTGTGCAACTAGCAAAGCGGATGGGCGGTAACAGCATCGCCTGTTTTGTCAAAGGCTTCAGTGCTTTTCGCCAAGGCGGCGCCTACGAAATGGAGGAATTGGAGCTGTCTGAGACACGATACGAATTCAATATCACCCGGTGTCGTTACGCTGAAATGTACAAGGAGCTGGGGATGGCCGATCTGGGTTTCATACTTTCTTGCAGTCGGGATTTCGAACTTGTCTCCGGTTTTAATGCTAAGATGACTCTGCGTCGTACCAAGACAATTATGGAAGGATATGATCATTGTGATTTCCGAATAGCAATGGGATAGAGGTTCTTCAACACTCGATACAACTGCGGAGGGGATGGTCATGGGTGAACTTGATGGCGTGACGGTTTTCAGGATAGGAGGAAATCCGTACACCAAGGACGATTTGATGAACATGGAGCCTGTCTGCCTGCGGGCTTTGCTCCGGGAACGGGTCCACCACACAATTGAGGTGGAAATTTACCCTATTGTGCTTGGGCGAAAAAAATTGCCTGCCAAGTTTGGCCTGCAGGCCGAATTAATTATGGATGTCTGGACGAAGCGCGGATTCAGCGCCGAAGATGAAGATCTCCTCTGGTGCAAGAAGTACATTGCCCTAGCTGCGGCATTGAGGGCTGGCAAGAAGGTTGAATTGGATGAAGTCGTGCCAGTCCCCTTCACTGATGATGAGATGGAAGTAGTGCACAGGCTGATCTGGGAGCGCCGCTCGATCAGGGACTGGCTGCCGAAACCCGTGCCCGAAGAAATGATCGAGAAGATTCTTGAGGCGGGCCGAGCAGCGCCCACTGGATGCAATCTGGATATAGTCCGCTTTGTGGTGATCAGAGACTCGCGTGAGGCTAAAATGGTCTGGAGCGATATTCCCACGCCTATGGACCAATGCGTCCTGATTGTCGTGTGTTACGATGAGCGAGTGTATCCTACTGTTGGCCATGACAAACTCGTGCCACACAATGTTCTCTATGATTGTGCCGCGGCTGCCGACCACATGTGCTTAATGGCGCACGCTTTAGGCTTGGGAGCTGTCTGGTTATCATGCACTGAAAAAACGGCTAAGAACTTCGCGGAGAAGTTCGGGTTGCCCGATCACATTAAACAGGCCCTTCACATAGCTGTAGGGTGGGCAGCGATAGGTTCTATCAAGTCCTTGAGAATGCCTCTCTCGGAGATGATCGTCAAAAGGCGGCAGTCTTGATCAACCTGCAGAGGTGCTTGCGGAAGCTCTGTTCGGCTAGTCTTGAGCCTTGCGGGTAGCCTTTAGCGCGGTTCCGCGGCCGTCGGCCCATCCTTCGGGGCCTCATTGGACTGGAGAGACTACGGCATAATTCCGGTTATAACCACTTCATGGCAGTCAGTGACAGCGCTTCATTGACCCCGTCTTCTATCATCGAGGCTCGGGCGTCTCTGAACATCTTTTCAACGGGATATTCCCGGGACAAACCGCTGGCGCCGAATATCTGAATCGCTTGGTTAGCCACCTCAAATGCGGTTTCGGTGGACAGGCATTTACACGCTACGGCATGGGGACCCGAGGGCCTGGAGGCGGTGGCGTTATATATGGCCATCCGTCTGGCCGCGCCCCGGGCCGCCTCGACCATTGTGAACATCTTGAACAGTTTCAATTTGATATTCTGGTGCTCGATGATCGGCACGCCTCCTTGAACACGCTCCTTGGCATAATTCAGCGCCTCGTCAAAGGAGGCCTTTGCCAGCCCGGCGAAGACGGCCGCCATTCCGCCGTTGACCTCGGCCAGCGTTCTCTCTTCCAAAAGATCGTCCATCCCCAGCGCTTCTCTCAGCGTGGGCGTCATGACCATATTGTCGATAGGAATCCGGACGTCATCGAAATATATTTCACCTTGGTTCAGGGGACGCTGCCCGATCTTGTCGAGAGGCTTCCCGCGGGTGATACCGGCTAAGTCCAGGGGAACAAGGGCTAGCCCCTGACCCTTCATCCCCTTACCAGGGTCCAGACCGACGTGAAGCACGGCGTGGGTCGCGATAGTGCCGTTCGACACCCAGGCTGATTTTTGGCCGTTAATCACGTATTCATTCCCTCTTAATACCGCCTTAACCGAAGGCCCGCATCTGGGATTATCGCCACCCAAGGTCCAGTCAGTGCCGCGATCCGGCTCGGTGATGGCCCAGCAGCCGATTAGCCTGCCATCGTTGTCTTCAACAAATTGGCTCACCAGTTCATGCAAAAACTTCTTTTGTGGGAAATATGGAGCCAAAGCTGCGGCTGTGTAAAAAGGCATGGCCGATACCCCCAAGGAGATGGCCAGACCGGCGTCCGCGTATCCCAGTTCCTCTGCGATGAGGTACTCGGTCATGGGGTCGATATCTTCCTTCATACCGCCCATGGCCTTTGGGATACGCATCTTGTGCAGCCCCAACTCGCGGGCTTTTGTAAAAACGTCCCAAAGCACCGACCCGCTCGCTACCACGTCGGCAGGATCGTGGAGCTTATCCAAGTGGATGCCGGCCGGGCGCATCACCTCGGCGCCGAATTTGCGGGCCGTATCGCGCATCGCGATTTGCTCTTTGGTCAGGTTCACATCTATTTCCCGGTAACTCATCGCTTTTTCCTTTTGGCCAAGCAGATCTTATTTCTGGTGTCCTTTTTGGCGGGGCTTCTTCTTTGCCCTGAGATGCCAATACAGACGATTTTTCAGCGATTAGCTCATTTATTCTCTCCTGCCAGCGTAGAATCAAGGTTCTGCAAAGCAGAATGCCTAGTCCAACGATAGCCTGAAATTTCAGATCTCGCGCGCTAGGCCAAGCTCCATTGTCCTCTTATGAAAGGATTTTTGAGCAAGCGCTATTCCCAGCGAGGGAGATAGGCGGTTGGTCCACCACAATAGCTTCCACCATGACGGCACGACAATGATGGGTTTGTTCTTTGCCACTGAATCTATTACCTTTTCCGCGAAACCGCCGGGCGACATGGGCTTCAACCTTTCCCACAGCTGATGTAGTTTCTCCTGCGGAATATCTATAAGCATTTTGCCGTACAGGCCACCTCCGTAGAGAATAGGCGTACGGATAACGCCCGGGCACAAGGCACTGACGCGTATCCCCAAAATTGCGGCTTCGGCTCGTAATGACTTTGAAAGACCCACTACCGCATGCTTGGTCATCGAATAGGCCACATTTCCCGGAGAAGGTATGAGGCCCGCCATCGACGCGGTATTGACGATATGCCCGAAGCCCTGCTTCATCATAATGCAGTATGCTGCCTGGACTCCGTTTACCACTCCGCGAAGATTAACGTCTATTATCTGATTCCATTCTGGAATACCGTAGTCACGCACACTGCCGCCGATCGCGATTCCCGCGTTATTAAACATGTAATCCAATCTACCGGTACGCTCCACCGTGTCGTTCACAAGCTGTTGCAGAGCAGGGAAATCAGTCACATCCAGGTTCGCTGCCGTGGCTTTGCCTCCAGCGAGAGTCCGGATTCCCGAAGCGACTTCTTCCGCCGCCACGATCTGACGATCCGCCAATACCACCTCGCAGCCGCGTTTCGCCAATTCCTCTGCAAGGGCTCGACCGATTCCGGACGCTCCACCTGTGACAATCGCAGTAGCACCGCTGAAAACACGTATTGGCCCATCCGATTTCATAGTCAATTCCTTCCGTATCTCTTCATTGCTGTCTAAGCACCTGTCAGCACTCTCCGGTTGTGCAGACTGCACAAGCTAAACGGCGCCGCGGCAGTGATGACGGCCACTTTATCTTTGAACTCTTTCGTCACGCACACCATATGTGACTGAGAATTACTCCCCAGCGGAAAAGCGGTCCCATCGGAGAAACGCATGCGGCGCAAATTGAACAGGGTCGACCTCAGCTACGATCTTACCCGGCTGCATGGTGTTGTCGCCCTTGGTGTAGATCGCCCCTAGCATCTTGACGACCTCGACCGTAGCCCAGGGGTCTTGATCAGAGACGTTCATAACCACCTCGGCCTTACCGATCTTTATATCCACCGGCTTGAAAGTCACTAACTCTCGTATCAGCCTGGGATTGTAGTCGAAGCCCGGGCCTTCAGGGTTGGGGAAATGTTTGAAGTTATACGCGTAGCGTTCCTGCTCCGGCCCGCTGGAGGTGGCGTCTTGAAAAAGTTCCAGCAGCCCGGCGTCGTTAGGCTGCCCGGTCAGCTCGGCCTTGACCTGGAAATACCGCACACCGTGGCGCTCAACCCAGCCCTCGACAAAATCGCCCTGGTTGTCAAAGTGGATTTCGGCCATCTTTTTGGGGTATCCGAACACCTCTCGGCCACCGGCCATGGCCATATCATAGGTGACCGGCATGGCCAGGCAGTAGCCGCCCGCGACTCCGTCGTACTCGGCCAAGAGAAACAGAGCCGCCTCCTTGTAGGGCAGGCTGAAATTGGTCCTGGGGTAGTCAGCCACAAACGCTGACGCAATAGGCTTCTCGGCGGGTTTCAACGGTGGGGGCAAAAGACTTTTAATGATCTCGGGTGTGGTCTCCCAGGTAACCGTCAACATCTCGGCGCCGTAGAATTCGGCTCGTTTGCCGACCATGGCCATGATTTCCTCGAACGTTCTGATGAATCCCATCCCAGTCACCCTCCTATCTTAGTGTCTCTGGTTTATTCCAACTCGGTCATCTCCGGACCTTGTGCGTCCACCAAGATGCTCCTCATGATTAATTCCCCCGCTTCCCGGATACAATCCGCGATCTCAGCCTCATTGAACTCTCGCCCAACAGAGTTGTTGAACTCTTGCCCAGCCAAGTCATTGTTAATATTGGCCAACCCGTGGACAAAGATCCACCAAAAAAACACCATCTTGCGGAGTTGATCCCTGGACATTCCTTTAGATCGAGGATCTTTTGAAAGGGCCTGGACCACGAACTCGAAGTTCTCCTCGCCGAGCTTGACTTGTAATTGGCCGTGCTTCTCGTCGTTGATGGCCTTAAACAAGTGGCGTTCATGCTTGGCAAAGAGCACGTAACCTAAGCCGAGATCCAGAATCGGATCTCCGGTCCTCGGAGTTTTTTGGAAGGAAAGTTGGAGGTCAAGGGCCTTCTTGACAATCATCCCCTCCAGGTCGCCCATAGACCTGAGATTCGAGTAGATGGGCATGGTCGACGAGCCCAGTTCCGAGGCGATCGACCGGGCCGACAGCTTCTCCCAGCCGTGACGGCGGACGATGCTAAAGGCCGCCTCGACGGTGTCTGTTTTGTGGAATTTGGTCTGGGGGGCCATGGAGGCTCTCTACAATTCATATACAGATATATAACACCAGATATATAACATATGTTATACCAAGGACCGACAATCATGTCAACGATTTTCTCGTCAGGTCAATAAGGTCTCGATATCCGGGCTGGTGGTCATCTTGGACTCGTAGGGGACCTTGATCCGGCAAAGATTGCGACTAACCATCGAAGTTGAGGTTCTTTTTTACGAAGCCTGCCATGCACCAGACGGATGGGGCAGCGTGCCGGAGGCTGAGTACTGCCTCTGAGTTTCGGCGGCATGGCACGAGACGTGGTAGCGGAAATCCGGCATGCAACCCGGCGGAAGTTCAGAGCTGATGAAAAGATTTGGATCGTGCTGGAGGAATTGGAAGCTGCAGATAACTGCAAGAAATTCTGCTGTTAATTTCGGGTGTCTGTGAATTCAAATTCCAGGGCCTCCAAAGAGACCCTCTGCCTGGCGAAACACCTTCACCAGGTTTCATTTTTGGACCCATATCTCCTTCCCTCCTTGGTCGGAGTCAACTGTCCCTTTTCAAGAGGAACAGGTAATATACCCCTAACCTAGCAAGTGGTACACAATTTGGGGTCAGAACACACTTGCCTGAGCGAAGCGAGAGCATAACGCAATGGAGGTAATAATGAAGAAACCAATCGGAAGATCAGTCCACGTCCATCGGCAAGACGTAGTTCTTGTTTTTGCGGCAATTCTGTTAGTTGTGGGATTTGCCATGAGCCCAGTCAAAGCCGTCCAAAGTGCATCGGTCGACCAATTTGCTCGAATCGATGCAGCCTCTTTAAAAAACATGATCTCTGATGGAAAAGAAATCGCCATCTTGGATCCCAGAGAAGAAGGAATTTTTGGAAAAGCCCATCTTTTGGTAGCAGTAAATGTTCCGCTGAGCAGGCTGGAACTGAGGGTCGGTAGATTGGTCCCTCGCAAGTCAACGAGGATTGTGCTTACTGACGGCGGGGATGGAATGTCGGAAAGGGCGGCCTTGAAGCTGAAGGAGCTAGGTTATAACTCAGTGGCCATACTTGATGGTGGGTACCGTGCGTGGCAAGCTGCCGGTCACGAAGTATTCAGCGGCATGAGCGTTCCCGGCAAGGCATTCGGAGAATGGATTGCAGTTACCTATGACACTCCTACCATTACAACGGAAGAGGTGCACAAGAAAATACTGTCAGGTCAAGATGTCGTTATCCTGGACAGTCGACCTGCAAACGAATACTTTAACATGAATATACCCGGGTCAACCAACTGCCCGGTATCTGAGCTAGTGTACCGTTTACCGGAATTATCCATCAAGCCCGAAACATTCATAGTGGTAAACTGTGCTGGACGCACCCGCAGCCTCATTGGTACTCAAACGCTGATCAACGCCGGTGTAAAAAATAAAGTCGCTGCCTTGCGCGGCGGTACCATGGCATGGCAAATGGCGGGTTTTGAGCTTGAGCATGGTTCAACACGCCATGCGCCCGAGCCCTGGGGAAAAAATTTTGAGCGAGCATTGGAAACGGCTCAAAAAGTAGCTGACCGGCATCAGGTAAAAACCATAGATTCAAAAACATTGGATGCATTCAAGGCTGAAAGTGACACCCGTACGCTCTATATCATAGATGTGCGTACGCCGGACGAATTCAGAGCAGGCCACAGACCAGACTCAGAATATGGTTGGGGGGTTCAGATTGTCCAGGGTATCGACAGGTATGCTGCGACTCGCAATGCCCGGATTGTGCTTGTGGACAATCAGATGGTAAGAGCTCTCATGACCGCATCATGGATGGTCCAGGCAGGATGGCCTGAAACATTCGTTCTCGCGGACCCGTTTTCAGGGGTACAATTGGAAACTGGCTCTAGGCTGCCTAAAGTACCACGGCTCGATAAAATCAAACTGCCGACAATTGACATTGCCGAATTAAACGAGCTGATCAAGCAGGGCAAGGTTACTGTTGTCGACTTTGCTGATAGCCTCAGCTATAAAAGAGGTCACATCCCGGGAGCATGGTTCGCAATTCGTTCTGGCCTTGCCGAGGTTGTCAAGAAATTGCCGGAATCCTCATCCTTTGTCGTAACTGGCGACGATCCCAATTTGCTCACCTTGGCAGCCGCTGATTTGGTCTCGGTATCCGGTAAACCGGTTCGGATTCTCGCTGGAGGAAATGCGGCATGGCGAAAAGCGAATCTTCCGCTTTCAAAAGGTCTTGAGAAGCTTGCGAGCGAACCCGAGGACATCTTCAGAATGCCATTCCTGTGGGGACACTTCGAGGACAAGAAGGAATTTGAAGAAGCAGCAAATGATTATTTAAATTGGGAGCTTCAGCTTCCTGCCCAACTTGAACGGGCCTCAGAGCTCCACTTCGTTGGCGCGTCCCAGAAATAGGAGCTTCTCGCGGGAAATATGATCGCAGATCTTCAGACATGATCCATGGCAGCGCGTGAAGGGACGCGCATTCTGATTGCGGTGAATGTGGTGGAGGCTTGATTACATCAGGCCTCCCACCCTTTTTCTATTATAATACGATACTGGCTTGTTTTTTCTGGAACAGCCTTTCAAGTGATTGAGCCTTATTCGGCCTCGGAGAAGGGCCAAAGTACAGCCCAGATCGGACGTTTTGTGTATGTCTCGGTAGCATAGTGTCGCAAAAAGGTTTGTTGATTTGGTGGATTCTCTGGTGGATTCTTGATTCGCAAGATTGTCTTTTCGTTGCAAAAAGGTCCGCCGAAGATCCATCGGGAAAAATGAAGAAACTCAGGAATCATCCTATATTTCTGCTTCCAATCTGAGTCGATGAACTTGCATCGTGAGCCTTTCACGCCGGTGACAAGGTGCAAATCCCTTTGTGGAAGTCAAACTGAGACACGAATGTCGCAGAGGAGTTGAGAAAGCTCACTCCTGTGTTTTTGTTGATGAGAGAATTCAGGGCCTCCCAAGGGCTCTCCCTTGCCTAGGGAAACTCCATCGCCAGGTTTCATTTTTGGCCCATATCTCCGTCTATCCAACGTCAAATCTCATCCGGTCTATCTCCCTGACCAGATCTTCGTCGCTAATCGTGACGTGCAGACTTTTCACGTCTTTTCTCCTGTCTGCGTGGCCAACGATGTTGCCTACAATGAGGGGCCCTAGGGCCTGTTGCGCATGGCATTCGTCAGCCGGTATGCCGGAGACCATGGATTCGGGTCGGGACTGAAGCCCTGCTGAGTCCAGTGCCTTCCTCCATGGAAGCAGACATTCAGACAGAATTGTTCAAATCACGCATTTAAACACCCCTTTACAAACTGGGGAAGGTCACATTATTTACGAAATGTACCATTTGAGATATGGGACCCCCAAAAACAGGAAGAGCCCGAGAAATATTATCCCGAACAGAAAACCCATCCGCCAGAAGTCCTTGCGTTCGATGTAGCCGCTCCCGTAGTAGATTGCACTTGGTCCGCTCGCATACGGCGTCAGCATACAACTGATACCCGACGTATAACAGAGCAGCATGGAAACCAGCTTCAAGGGCATATCAGGAACCGCAATGGCAGAGGCCAGGAACACTGGCAACAGGGCTGTGGCATGGGCGGTAAGGCTAGCAAACATATAGTGGACAAGGTAATAGATGGCTACCATGAGAACGACTATCCATATAATTGGCAATCCCTGCATCAATCCTGAGGTAGCAGTAGCAAACCACTTGAGAAAACCAACAATCTTGAGGCCGTCCGCCAGGGCGACCAGCGTGCCGAACCAAATCAGCATGTTCCAGGCCTGCCGATATTCGAGCAGGTCATTCCAGGTAATGACGCCGGTAAGGATCATTATCACAAGAACCATGATGGCAACCATTGTCGAATCCATCCAGGCGCCGGCAAAGATCCACAGGATCAGAGCAATAAGGGCGAGAGCCGCCATGATAAGCTCTTTGCTGGTGATTCTACCCATTTTCGACAATTCATCGGCAGCCCATGAGCCAGCCCCTTCGCTCGACTTGATTTCAGGGGGATAGAGCACGTATGTGAGCAGCGGGACAGCCAGAAAGAGCAGTGCCCCTAAAGGAAGGAAGCCGAGAAACCATTCGCGCCATGAAATGTCTATCTTGATGATCTTGCTGACCAGTTCCAGTCCCAGTAGGTTAGGTGCGTTTGCCGTCAAGAAGAGCGAACTAGTGACAGCGCAGGCCGTCAGGCCGGTCCACATCACGTAGGACCCCATCTTTCGGGCGGTTTCGCCGGGATAGGAACCGAATATTTCCGGAATGTTCTTGATGATTGGATAGATCGTCCCGCCGCTGCGGGCAGTATTCGAGGGCATGAAGGGACCAAGGCAGAGATCCGACAAGGCAACGGCATATCCGAGCCCTATGGTCTTCCTGCCCAGAAGCCGCACCAGATTCAGGGCGATACGACGTCCCAGCCCGGTCTTCTCATATCCCAAGCCAAACATGTACGCCACAAAGATCAGCCAGACCGTGCTGTTGGAAAATCCTGACAGTGCCCACTTGACCGAGTCGGAGGGTTTATCGCCGATCAAGTGGAGGGCTGCCGCTACCGAGATCCCCAAAAGACCTATTATTGAGCCCGGCATCGGTTCCAGAACCAGTCCAACGATGACTGCGGCAAACATGGCAAAATAGTACCAGGCATTCGGGGCCAGGCCTTGAGGGATAGGCATGGCTAGTAGAATTATCCAGACTGCTATGGGAACGAGCGTATTGACGAGGAGTTTCCTGTTCATGGCAGATGACCTCCTTATTTGACTTAGCGTACCTGGCGAAATATCTCCCCAATCACCGAAACCTTCTTTTCATTGAATCTGGCCCTGTTCGTCTCGAGCTGTCAGTTGCACTATATCTTCATTCCTTAATAGCTGTGGCAAGCATTTTTTTCACTGTTGCCCCCTTGTGCGAAATGATTTCATGAGACCACATAATTGATCCGGATCGTTCCCCGCCTGTGCGACCAGCACCCTACAGACACTGCGAGGCTAATCGTGCAAGCATGCCTGGCGGCAGATTCGATATGCGCCCCAACTCCGTACGAAGTTATGGGATCAGAGACGAACCGGACGATTCTTTCATACCTCGCGGCTGGCATCAATATGTGAGCCTTCAGCAATATAATCCGAATATACGAAAATTCTTCTGAATCCCCAGTTGGCTCAGCGCATCCAATTCTTCAGAAATTCTTTTTGATCATTGAATCCAAGAGAAGCTGAGCTTCCAAATCAATGAAAGCTCTGCTCAAGCTGGAGAAGGGACGCAATCATGGATGAACACATAGAAGACCAAGAAGGAATAGAAGAACGAGACGATCTGCAGGATGAGACCTTATCGCAAAATTCGGCAAATGCCATAGACAGGCGAAGTTTTCTCACGCGATCAACATTGGTTGCTGGAGGCGCATTGGCGCTTCCTTTGATTTTGGCATCCAATGGGAAAACGGCAACAGGGGAGAGCGCCTTAAGAAGCGAGAAGGACGAAACCACACTGCCCGACTTTCGTTTCTCATTGATAAAACAGCGTGTGCGGGAAATGCCTGGGGGTTCTGCGCGAGAAGCTTCGGCGAGGGAATTTCCAGTATCAAAGTCCATTGCAGGTGTGCTCATGACCCTAAAACCCGGCGGCCTCCGAGAACTTCATTGGCACGCCAATGCAGCTGAATGGGCTTATGTTATAGAGGGCAACGTGCGGGTGACCGTCGTGGATCCACAAGGCCGAATAGAGGCGGTGGATTTTGGCTCCGGAGATGTGTGGTATTTTCCGAGGGGGCATGCCCACTCGATACAAGGGCTTGGTCCTGGGCAGGCTGAATCCAAGTTCCTGCTGGTCTTCGACAACGGCTATTTCTCAGAGTTTGCGACGTTCAGTTTTACGGACTGGCTGGCCCACACCCCGAAGGAAATTGTGGCCAAAAATCTGAATCTTCGCCCTTCGGACCTAAAAGATCTGCCTGACAAGGAGGTTTACATAGCACAAGGTCCTGTGCCGCCGCCTTTGCCCGTGACTCCCATTTCAGGGCAGGGAACAACACTTGTACCGCCCCTGTCACACAAATATTCGCTCGTTTCGCAAAAGCCATTCAAGCGAGACGTCAGCGGAGAGGTCCGTCTGGTTTCGGCCAAAGAGTTTCCCATTTCAACAACCATGACGGGCGGATTAATCAATCTTTCGCCTGGTGGGCTCCGGGAACTTCACTGGCACCCAAACGCGGATGAATGGCAATACATCCTTTCAGGCAAGATCCGGCTCACCGTGTTTGCGTCTCACGGGTTGGCGAAGGTCGTGGAACTCGAAGCGGGTGATATCGGCTTTGCTCCGATGGGTTATGGCCATGCTCTGGAAAACGTGGGTCGGGGACCTGCAGAGATGCTCATTGTTTTCAACAGTGGCGATTATCAAGAAATTAGCCTCAGTACAGTTCTTTCCGTCCATCCCGCTTATCTTCTGGAGACCAATTTCCGATTGCCGAAGGGGGTTGTCGATAGGCTGCCCAAAAAACAGGAATTCATCACAGCCGGTCAGGAAGGGAGGAAATGACGCGAATTCGACAAAAACCAAGATTTGAGGTAGATTTGGTACTCTCATTCGTATCGGGTGCTCAGGGAACCTCTTTTTCCTTCCTCGCCATACGAGAATCAGTCACCATAACTTAGGGTTCGAACTGAGTTTCAGTGCACTCTTCGCCTGCAAAGTTGTTTCATCGGAGCAAAAAAGTCCCCCAAAAGTCCATCTGGGAAATCGAAGAATCAAAAGAAGCCTCAATGTGCAGGTCACGGAAAAGAATAGGACAGGAGCCTGTCACGTCGGATGTCGCGAGTCCGAGTCTCGTCGCTCCTGCCACCTAACATCACAGGGAAGTCTGGACGGACACGGCTTCCCTGTTTTAATGAACCGAAACTTCAGGGCCCCCAAAGGGCCCATTTGCCTGGCGAACCCCATCGCCAGGTCCCATTTTTCGACCCATGTCTCTGTCTCCGTCAGTACGTTTTGACAGTCTCGCTCTTGAAGGCGAAAAACATAGTACACCTCCAATCCAACGCGTGGCACGTGACCTTGGGCGGGGTCATTCTTTTCTTGACAGCACTTGATAGGTCTGTTATCCAAATTAATTATCATTCGTTAATATTAATTAATGGTCATTCATCAATTGTCGCCTGCTCGCGCGACGCTGTAGTTGCGAGATAGTGTCCACTTGCCAGGTGAATGCTTGAATGGAGGCATCGCTCCGGCTTAGTTGGGAATGCAGACGCTCGGAAGCTTACTCCCTCTCTCAAAATTGGTGCCTCGTCCGTACGGAGACTGAAAATGGGTTCTCCCTGGACCACCAGCCGCGATCGCAGAAAGAAGATTCTGGAAAGTGCCAGAGTGCTTTTCTGGAAGAAAGGCTACCCCGGCACCAGTATGGTGGATCTTGCCAATGCCTGCGCCTTCAAACCTGCCAACCTTTACAACTACTTCAAGACCAAAGAGGAGATTCTGTTCGAAGTACTCTTGGAAGAAATGGAGCAGATAATCCGACCGATCGAGCGTCTCGAAGACGACGAAGCCGGTAACCCGGCCGACCAACTGCGTGACATCATCATGACTCATCTCAAAGTCACTTTGAGTCGCCGAAGATCTGCAAAGACACTGTTTGACGTCGCCTTGGACAGCCTGTCTCCCGCTAATCGGAAAGTCATAGTATCCATGCGGGACACCTACGACCGGATAATTCGGAAGGTAATCCGAAGGGGACAGCAACGAGGGATATTCTTGGCGCACGATGAGAAGCTGGTCGGCTTCATGATCGCGTCGATGATTACTCGCACCAGGATTTGGTTCCACCCTAAGAAGGGTGTCACAATAGATGGACTGGCTGATTTCATCTTTCGATTTGCATTGAATGGTATTCAGAAAAAGGCCGCAGTCCGAAAGGAACTTCCGTCATCCCGCACGACGACGATATCGGGGAAACGAGCCACCAAGTAGCACGTGCTACAGTTACTTACCATTTACAGGAGGATGAGAGATGAGAAACCTGCTGAAATCGGTGACCTTTTTGTCTTGCGCCGTTGTTCTGGCTGCTGCTCTCAGCGCCGGAGTTCCGACTCGAGCTATGGCTGACCAAAAAACCATCAAGATAGGGTTCATTCACAGCATGAGTGGCGCCATGTCGATGTACGGCATCAGCGCGGAGGCCGGAGCCAAGATCGCCATAAAGGAGATTAACGCTGCCGGAGGTGTTTTGGGACGCGAGATCAAGCTGATAACCCGCGACGACAAACTGAACCCGGAGACCGGACTACGCGAGGCCAAAGACCTAGTTCTGACTGAAGAAGTTGATTTTCTGATGGGCACCATAAGTAGCGCGGTGGCTCTGGCCGTTTCCGACTATGCGCGAAAGGCAAAAAAAATCTTCGTTGTTAACACGGCCCAGTCGTCGCAGATCACCGAAGAGAAATGGAACCCTTATGTGTTTCGCATCAACACAAACGCGGTGCCCTACTGGGGATACGCCCCGGCCATAGCCGCGGCCAAGACCTGGAAGCCGAAGAAAATAATCAGCTTGGGATTTGATTATGAGTGCGGAAAGAATTCCTTGGAAGGCTTCAAGGAGAAGTACGTGGATCTAGTGCCGGACGCCAATATTATAGATGAATTGTGGGCGCCCTTGGGAACCACCGATTTTACTGCTTACATCTCGAAGATCGCTAACTCCGGCGCGGATGCTCTTTTCCTGGCCTGCATCTACGGTGGCGGTGAAATCGCGTTTACAAAACAGGCCTACGCCTTTGGTCTGTATGACAAAATGAAGATGATCCAGCCCTGCGCTGGTGACGTGGAAACATGGAGTGATGTGAAGCAGGGCGACCCCTACCCTAAAGGGGCTCTGGCCACTTGCCGCTATCCATTTTGGGCAATTGGTGACCCGAAAAGCAAGGCCTTCGTAGAAGAGCATAAGAAAATGGTGGGTTTTTGGCCTTCGTATGGGGCAATGAACGCGTATGTAACAGTCTATGCCTTGAAAAAGGCCATCGAGAAGACGAACTCAGTCGATACGGAAAAATTGATTAAAGCGCTCGAAGGCATGGAACTGGATACCTTCGTCGGCAAGATCCTGCTTCGCGCCGAAGATCATCAGGCCATGATGCCCAACTGGTACGGCACCATAGCTTTCACGCCCGATCTGACGTTCCCGCATCTCACCGACGTACAGCTGATCGGCGAAGAAGGATATCACACCATCGAACAGATCAAAAAGTTGCGGAAATAGGGTGACCACGGTCTAGCAATATCCGGGGGGACTACGTCCCCCCAAACCTGGAGTGAGGTGAGCGCCATGAGTCTGGAGGCGGCTCTCGGACAAATGCTAAGCGGCATCAGCCTCGGAATGGTCTGGTTCCTTATCGCCGCAGGACTGTCAATCATATTCGGGACCCTGAAAGTGCTCAACCTGGCCCACGGCTCCATCTACATGCTCGGAGGGTTCCTCTGCTACCACATTACCTCGACTCTTTCCCCTACTCCGGGAGTCTTCTGGATTGCTCTGATAGTTGCACCGCTCCTAACAGCGGTGGTGGGGGGGCTCGTAGAAGTTTTGCTTCTCAGACGCATCTATGGTCAGGATATGATCTACCAGTACATACTCACTTTCGGGCTGATCTTGATCATAGGAGAAGTCTGTAAGCTTGTCTGGGGAGTTGGTTACAACACGGTTGCGGTGCCTTGGCCTTTTCAAGGTACCGTAGCCTTGTTTGGACTGGCGTTCCCCGTATACAACCTTTTTCTAATCGGCATGGGGATCTTGGTTTTCGTGGGGCTCCGCGTTCTGATAGGGGCAACCAGCTTGGGGGGGCTTATTCGGGCCGTAACCCACAACCGCGAAGTCGCTAGCGCCCTGGGTATAAACGTTCCGGTGGTATACACAGGTGTCTTCATGTTGGGGTGCTGGTTGGCGGGCTTGGCGGGCGCCCTGATGCCCCCCATGTCCGTGGTTGCCCTCGGGACGGACCTATCTGTCATTATCGACTGCTTCATCATCGTTGTGATAGGCGGGCTCGGGAGCTTGCCGGGCGCTTTTCTGGGAGCCATCATCCTGGGCCTAACCACCGCCTTTGGGCTGTACATCATCCCCAAGCTGGCAGTGGCGTTTGGGTTCATTATCATGATTATCGTGCTCATTATTCGTCCTTGGGGACTGATGGGAGAGCCTGATTGATGGAAGAGATCAAGGGCAAATTAGAGCTGCTGCGAGGCAGTATCCCGAGAGCGATTTTGGCGGCCGTCTTTTGCGCTTTCATGATCGCCTTGCCCGCCCTGATCAGCAAGAGCTGGCTGAATATTACAGTTGAGATGCTCATCATGGCGCTGGCAGCATGCTCTTTAAATCTTATGCTCGGCTATACCGGCATGGTGTCATTCGGTCCTGCCGGTTTATATGCGGTGGGAGCCTACACCACAGCCATCTTGTTGGCCAAGTTGGAGATAAACATCTTGCCCGCCCTGATCGCGGGCCCGATCATGGCAGCAATCGTGGGATTGGGGGTCGGATGGATTTGCGTGCGCCGCACGCAGGTCTACTTCGCTCTCTTGACCCTAGCCTTTGCCCAGATTATCTGGACGATAATCTTCGAGTGGTATGCCGTCACAGGAGGAGATGATGGACTCGTGTCCATCCCTATTCCGGATTTCTTTTCTTCCATTACCAATTCCTATTACTTCTGTCTGGTATTGGTCGCCTCCTGCATTTACGCGATATGGAGGATCGTCAACTCTCCTTTCGGGGGCACCTTGCAGGCGATCCGGGAGAATCCCAGCCGCGTGGAATTCATTGGGGTCAATGTGAAGAGATACCAGCTGGCGGCCTTCGTTCTCTCCAGCCTCTTCCTGGGCGTGGCCGGCAGTCTCTACTGCCTCTTCAGCGGAAGCGCTTTTCCCGATTATGCCCACTGGACC
Source organism: Desulfomonilaceae bacterium (assembly GCA_052144015.1). Lineage (GTDB taxonomy): Bacteria > Desulfobacterota > Desulfomonilia > Desulfomonilales > Desulfomonilaceae > DATJPW01. The sequence goes on along the minus strand of JBKQRG010000042.1, from coordinate 45,125 downwards.
AAGTCCACGGACATGCTCGTCATATGTCTTTTGGGCGGCATATACAACTTCTCCGGACCTATAGTGGGAACCGCAATATACACCATACTTATCAAGACCATATCCAAGTACACCATGCAGTGGAATTTGATCCTCGGAGTAATTGTGGTGCTGCTGGTGTTGTTGATGAGAAATGGAGTCGTCGGTTTCTTGTCCCAGAAGCTTTCCCGGCATCGATAGGCCGGACTCTGTGCGCAGGATGAGAAAATGCTGTTGCAGGCCAAAGACCTTTGGAAATCATTCGGCGGATTAATAGCCGTATGCGACGTTGGCCTTCAGGTCAACGCCGACGAGATCGTATCAATCATTGGGCCGAACGGGGCAGGAAAATCCACGCTCTTCAATCTCATTACGGGTCATATTCGTTTAGACAAGGGTGAGGTCTTTTTTAAGGATAGGAACATAACGAGTATGCCCCCTCATGAGATTTCCAGCCTCGGCATAGGACGCTCGTTCCAGAAGCTCAACATTTTCCCGCGACTCACGAGTTTCCAGAACGTCCAAGTGGCCTTGTTCTCTGCCACGGGCCTGAACCGGAGTCTCTTCTCTAGGGCAAAGCTACTGCTTTCCGATAAGGTTCAAGATATCCTGGAAAGTGTGGGGTTGGCCGACCATGCACGAACCCCAGGCGGGCTCCTGGCCCATGGAGATCAGAAACGACTGGAAATAGGTATAGCGCTCGCACTCAACCCGGCGCTTCTGCTTTTGGACGAGCCTACACAGGGCATGAGCGCTGCGGAGACTGCCCAGACAACGGAGCTGATCCACCGGCTGAGCAAGGAAAGGGGTATCGGTCTGGCTTTTGTCGAACACGACATGAAAGTGGTTTTCAGCATCTCAGATAAGATCTACGTAATGCATCAAGGCGCTGTGATTTTCTGTGGGAAGCCCGATGAAGTCAGATGCAACGACGAGGTTCAGAGGGTTTATCTTGGAAAGGAAAAGGATAGTGCTGCTAAGAGTTGAAGGCATTGACACTTACTATGAGACCACCCACATCCTTTTCGACGTGACCCTTGAGATCCGTCAGGGTGAGACCGTGTGCGTCCTGGGACGCAACGGTGTGGGCAAAACCACGCTCATGCGGAGCATCATCGGTCTGACTCCGCCGCGAAGGGGAACAATCTCGTTCCAAGGTAATAAAATCAACGGGAAACAGCCTTTTCAGATTGCTCGACTCGGAGTGGGATTCGTCCCGGAGAACCGGGATATATTTCCGAACTTGACTGTGCAGGAAAACCTCGAGATAGCCACCATCAAAAGGAAAGATGTGGGTGCTTGGAACCTGGACACAGTTTATGCCCTGTTCCCTTTGCTCAAACAACGGCGGAAGCAGTGGGGCGGCACTTTGTCCGGTGGTGAACAGCAGATGCTGACCATCGCCAGGACTTTGATGGGGAATCCTGTTCTGTTGTTGCTGGATGAGCCGTCCGAGGGTCTGGCGCCGCTGGTAGTCGAAATGATAAAGGAGCAAATTTTGCGAATTCAGCAAGAAGGAATGACCATCTTGCTCTCCGAGCAAAACTCGACAACAGCACTCGAAGTGTCCCAGCGAGCTTACATTCTGGAGAAGGGGCAGGTCAGTTGGCAGGGCCGAACATCGGAACTTTCAGACAACCCGCAAATTATGGAAAAATACTTGGGAGTTTGAGCTCGCTTTCTTCCATAAACACCCGAGGAATTCCTCCGGCTGCGGCCGTTGGGCTGCTTACACCGGTCAGAGAAGGAGCGGGGCTGCTTTCAGTATCGTTTGTCAAAGCCCGTACCTCTTTGCGGACACAGCTCAGGAGCAAGACATGAACCTAGCGGACTTTCTTAACGAGACCGCAGCCAAGGTCTCTGACCGACCGGCCATTCACTTTGAGAACATAGTCGTGACTTTTTCAGAACTGAACGCGCGTGTCGACGCACTTGCTCACGGCCTCAGGGACTCCGGAGTGAAACCGGGGGATGTGTGCGTGCTGATGATGCCCAACTCACTCAACTGGGCTGTCAGTTACTATGCCCTGGCCAAATTGGGGGCATCGGTGGTTCCGCTGAATCCTTTGTTCAAGCGGGGTGAACTAGATCACATATTCAAGGATTCCGGAGCTCGGTGCTTTCTGGGACATTCGGACTATTTAACCGAGCCCGGCATGGTCATGGACCAACTTCCCCAGATCCGGATTCGCGTGGCGGCAGGAGCAAACCGCGAGGCAGGTTACACCTCGCTGGAGACTTTGTTCCAACCTGCAGGACCCTTTGTGACGCATGCCACAGAAGCGGATGATCCCTTTGCCATAATCTACACCAGCGGCACTACTGGCCGGCCCAAGGGAGTGGTGCTCACCCACCACAATCTGACCAGTGACGCTGTCGCGGTTTCCAGCCTGAGGCATACCGAGCCGAACGACGTCGTCTTATGCGTGCTTCCGCTCTTCCACATTTACGGCCAGACCCATGCGCTCAACATCTCGATGTATCGCGGACTCACTATACGCATGTGGGAGCGTTTCGAGTCTGATGAGGTAATGAAGGCCATTGAAACGGAGGATTCCACCATTCTCTATGCGGTGCCCACGATGGTAAATCGGTTGGTTGAGTTGGCTTCAGCCTCTCCTCCCAAGAGGAAAAGTCTTCGCTTCGTGATTTCCGGAGGTGCGTCGCTGCCGGTGGAGGTGTTGCACAAATTCGAAAAGCTCTTCGACGCCACCATCTACGAAAGCTATGGCCTGACCGAGTGTGCGCCCACCTGCGTGGAGAATCCCTATGGCCGGCCCACAAAACCGGGCTCCATCGGGTTGCCGGTGCCGGGCTTCAAGGCTCGGATAGTCGACGAGGATGACAACGACGTGCCGGTGGGTGGAGTTGGCGAGCTCATCATCTCCGGTCCGGCTGTCATGAAGGAGTATCTCAATCAGCCTGACGCCACCGAACAGACCCTCCGAGGAGGGTGGCTTCATACCGGAGACTTGGCCCGCAGGGACGAAGAAGGCTACATCTACATCGTGGATCGCAAGAAGGAGCTGATAATCAGGGGCGGCTACAACGTATACCCTCGCGAGATCGAGGAAGTGCTGTACACTCATCCCAGCGTGGCAGAAGCTGCAGTGATAGGGGTACCCGACGCCGATCTCGGAGAGGAGGTGGCTGCCATAGTGGTTCTGCGCCCAGAGACCAAAGCCACCGAAGATGAGTTACGTCGGTACGTAAAGGAACGAGTAGCCCCGTACAAATACCCCCGTCGCATCAAATTTATAGATGAATTACCGAAAACGGCTGCAGGAAAAATATTTAAGCGGGGAATTCGGTTCGAGAATCAGTAGGCAATGAAAGCAAGTAGTGCCGGCCGACTCTCATAGCTAAAATCGCGGCTGGACGTGCGCAGAAACATCAACGGAGTACCAGAGAAAGGGACCAATAATGGACGTTGTCATTGTAGCGGCCTGCCGTACTGCGATCGGCAAGCACGGCGGAGGTCTGAAAACCGTAAAAGCAGTGGATTTGACTATTCCGGTCATGCAGGAGTTGATTCACCGTTCCGGAGTAGACCCGCACCTGATCGAGGATGTTATTTGGGGCTGCAACTACCAAAAAACCTATAGGGAAAATAACCTGGCGCGCGTGGCCGCGGTCAAGGCCGGCCTTCCGGTGACTGTACCCGGAATAACAGTGCACCGTAACTGCACTTCCTCCATGTCATCCATACAGATGGCATACTATCAAATTAAGGCTGGGGATGCAGATGTGATAATGGCCGGAGGGACGGACAGCATGAGCAATGCTTCCTACACGATCGAGCAGATGAGATGGGGTTCACGCATCGGTCACGCGGAAGTACGGGATTCCATGTGGGACTCTCTGACTGAGCTAGGCGTAGGTCCCACAATGGGTATAACCGCGGAAAATCTTGCGGAAAAATACTCCATTACCAGGCAGGAACAGGACGCACTCGCCCTGTTGAGCAACCGGAGGGCCATCAAGGCCATTGACGAGGGCAGATTCAAGGACGAAATAGTTCCCGTCGAGATCAAGCAGAAGAATAAAATAGAAATCTTCGATACCGATGAACATCCCAGAAGGGACACCACGTTGGAAGGTCTGGCCAAACTCAAGCCGGCCTTCAAAGAAGGGGGAACGGTAACAGCGGGCAACGCATCCGGAATCAATGACGGAGCGGCAGGCATGCTCTTGATGTCCGAATCCAAGGCCGCCGTCTTAGGGGCACCGATAATGGCTCGCATATTGGCGACAGCCACAACCGGTGTGGAGCCTGAGATCATGGGCATTGGACCCGTATCTGCCTCGCGCAATGCATTGCAAAAGGCCGGCCTGACCCTGAACCAAGTGGAGTTGGTCGAGGTGAACGAAGCCTTCGCCGCTCAATATCTGGCCTGTGAAAAGGTCCTTGGCCTGAACAGGGACATCACCAATGTCAACGGGAGCGGGATAGCACTGGGGCATCCCGTGGGGTGTAGCGGGGCTAGAATTACGACCACTTTGCTTTACGAGATGCGAAGACAAAATGCGAGAATGGGCCTTGCCACATTGTGTTCGGGAGGCGGCATGGGAACCGCCCTTGTAGTAGCAAGGGATTAGCCGGTAACATGTATAGAGTAGAGTGCCCAGAGATCTGGTCGGATGACTCAAGTTTGTCCCGACTTCGCATATGCTTTGTTGGCTGATCGAAGATTATAAGGAGGGTGCCGCCATGACCGAGGAGTTCAAAGTAGGAGTTCTTGGAGCAGGAATGATGGGCGCCGAGATTGCCCTCTCCTTTGCCATTTCGGGTTGTCCAGTGGTCATGAAAGAAGTCAGCCTGGAGTTGGCCGAAAGAGGCAAAGCTCGCCTTCAAGGAGTCCTTGACAGAGCAATCAAGAAAGGGAGATTTACCGCGGAAGAGAAGGAACCGACACTTGCTCGTCTTACACCTGTTGATCAGTACGGAATGTTCGCCGATGCGAACTTCGTGATCGAGGCCATAGTAGAAGATTTCGAAGTGAAGAAGCAGGCCTTGGGCGAATTGGACACTGTGTGCAATCCGGCCTGCGTGTTTGCCACGAACACGTCCAGCATTTCGATAACGCGGTTGGCCACTTGTGTTGGATCGGGCAGGCGGGCCAACTTCGCAGGTGCGCACTTCTTTTCCCCTGCCGCGGTAATGAAGCTCGTTGAGGTTATCCCAGGGCTGGAGACAAGTGAAGAAACCATGGCTTTCGTTATGGATTGCTGTAGGAAGATCGGGAAAACACCTATTCGTGTAAAGGATGTCACAGGCTTCGTGGTAAACCGCGTCCTTCACGCCATGTGGATAGAAGCGATACGGCTGTTAGACGAAGGCGTGGCCAGCGCGGAAGACATTGACACTGGATGCAAACTCGGGCTTGGTCATCCTGTCGGACCGTTTGCTTTGATGGATCTGACGAGCAATGATCTGAATCTGAGAGTCCAGGAGATTCTTTTTGAGTCGTACGGGGAACGGTTCCGACCCCAGCCAATTCTCAAACAAAAAGTATTTGCCAACCATCTTGGCCGTAAAACGGAACGCGGTTGGTTCGATTACAAAGGATAGCAATTGCCACAGGCTACGGCCCATCTCCTGGCCGCGGCCATAACAGTGCATGGCGGAAATCCAAGGTACCACAGCGACCCACTTACACTGGAGGATAAAATGGTGGATGCGGAACGATTCGGCCTCACTGAAGAAGAACAAATGCTTCAGGACATGGTCCGCCGTTTGGCCAAAGAAAAGATAGCAGCCGGAGCGGAAGAAAGAGACAATGTCGGTGAATTTCCCTGGGATATGCTGGAGCTTATGAGAGAAAACGGCCTGATGGGAGTCGACTTCCCTGAAGAATATGGCGGGATGGCGGCCGGGTTATTGGCCCACTGCATCGTGATCGAAGAATTGGCCAAGGTCGACATGTCCGTTGCCATTATCCCAGCAACCCAGGAACTGGGAAGCCTCCCGATAATGCTTGCCGGAAACCATGAGCAAAAGGAAAAATTCCTTACACCATTGTCTACAGGTGAAAAAGTGGCGGCTTTCGGGCTCACCGAGGCTAAAGGTGGCTCCGACGTGGCTGCGCTCAAAACCAGGGCCGTTCGCAATGGTGACAAGTACATTCTAAACGGTTCCAAGATGTTTATCACCAATGGAGGAGTGGCCGATACGTACACCATATACGCTGTCACCAATCCGGACAAACCACCCCACAAGGCGGCCTCTGTCTTTATTCTGGAAAAAGGGACGCCCGGCTTCAGTCAGGGCAAGAAAGAGGACAAGCTCGGCATCCGCTCCTCAGACACAAGGGAACTGATCTTCCAAGACGTGGAAGTTCCTGTGGAAAACCGTCTGGCCGAAGAAGGTGACGGGTTCCACATAATGATGAAGACCCTGGATTTCACCCGTCCTTCAGTTGCTGCAGAGGCACTGGGAGTAGCCGCCGGCGCGTTTGAGTACGCGACCGCATACGCAAAGGAACGTGAGAGCTTCGGCAAGAAAATAATTCAACATCAGGGAATCTCTTTCAAACTGGCGGATATGGCCATGAAGATCACCGCGGCTCGACAGTTGCTTTGGAAGACTTGTGCTGCGCTCGACCGTTTAGAAAAGGACATGTCAAGAATTCCACCTGAAGTCCTGCGTTATTCCTCCATGTCCAAGGCTTTTTGTTCTGACGTGGCTATGTGGACGACGGTCGAGGCGGTCCAGGTGCTGGGAGGATACGGGTATATCAGAGAGTACCCGGTAGAACGAATGATGCGAGACGCAAAAATCACTCAAATTTACGAGGGGACTAACGAGATCCAGCGCCTCGTTATAGCCTCGACGCTGTGAACGCTCGTGGGTCACGCGAAAACGAGCAGTGCCGAATATCAGCCACTTGGCGCAACCGGGGGTGCCGTCGGGGTGAAATTCGGGTTTAGAACTCCGAGAGCGACCTGCTCCCTCAAAAATGGTCTTGGTTCTAAGTTAGAAGGGGTTAAGACCTTGACTAAACACGGAGGTCAGGATGAAGCGGAATCGTCTTACGGTGGAGAAGATCTGACCCGCTCCGGAATTATGTGCCCGATGTTGAATTAGAGGTAGAGCCAGTTTTTCTTTCTGGTGTATTTTCGGGTCATGATGCGACCGGAACCGGCCGTGATATCACGTAACCTGTTGATCTCATTAGGTGGGCCGCCCGCCTCTCACGGCGAAACAGTGGTTCGATTCCTTTCTGGACTGCCAGCCTACCCGGATGATATCACAGGTAAGCCTGTACAAAAAATCCTTAACCTAGTTTCTATAGTTTCCGATCCAGGGCCCCCAGAGTGCCCCCTTCCGAATTTGAACTCGAAATCTTACGAGAATTTCCGATCTCGCCGGAATTAAACTCCTTTCGCATCATTCGATACGTAGGTTTTGCCCTGCCCGGAGGGATTGACCAGCAATAAAATCTTGACAACCAAGATCATCTCGTAATATGGTATTATCAGAATACCAGGTGATGCCCGTGAATCAGAAATCATTCCAAATATCTCGCCAGGCCGCTCCAATCCGAACGCAAACCCTTCGGAAACTCCGAGAAGCCATTCTGGATAGCTACTTCAAACCGGGTGACCGTCTCTATGAAAAAGAACTGTGTGAGCAATTTGGTGTGAGCCGCACCTCCATAAGAGAGGCACTGCGGCAGCTCGAAGCAGAGGCGTTGGTTACAATCGTTCCCAACCAGGGGCCGATTGTAACCAGGGTGTCGCAAAGGGACGCTGAGGACATCTACCAGGTCCGTGAATTGTTAGAGTGTCTTGCTTCTCGTCTGTTCGCCGAAAGGGCAACCGACAAGCAAGTCCGGGATTTGGCCGGAGCTGTGGATAACCTGGAAAGGGCCTATCTTGCGGACGACATCCGGGCATTCCTCAAGGTAAAGACGACTGTTTATGAGATCCTTTTCTCCGGATGCGGCAATAATGTCGCACACTCCGTTTTCAAGACATTGATCGCACGAGTAAATGTCCTGAGAAAGACCTCTCTTTCCCAGCCCGGTCGTACTCGCGCTAGCGTTCTAGAAATCCAGGCGATTCTCAAGGCTATCCAGGAGCGAGATCCGCAGAAGGCCCACGAGAAATGTCTGGAGCACGTCCGCAGAGCGTCGGCTGTAGTCCTGGGGTTGCTCCGTCTAGAGTCCACAGCGGGGGAAGCCGTTCAACGTGCGGAAGAACGACATGGAAAGTAACTGTTTGTAAGGGGACTTAAAATTCCGTCAAGTGGCGTTTCTTGTTTGTGTAGTGTTTCCTGTTAGCAGCCGGCCCTCTGCTCTTGGAGGTAAGGCGGAAATCACCGGAGGCAAAGCCCTTTCTTCCCGTTAGCACACGATACGTTATCGCGAGGTGGGTGAAGTGCAGCAACCAAGAAAAATAGGCTTCGTGGGGCTTGGAAACATGGGTTGGCCCATGGCGTCACGCTTGACCGAAGCGGGCTTTGAGCTGACTGTTTTTGACGTAAATACGGAAAGGCAGCGGCTGTTCTTGTCGGAGTTCCGAGCCAACGGGGCAGCTTCTCTCAAGGGGGTCGGTGCGGCCGGCGAACTCGTCATTACAATGCTTCCTGACAGCAAGGCGGTTCGTCGCGTTGTGTTCGGGAAAGGTCAAGACTGTCTGGCAGATTCGATGCAGCGAGGAACAATTCTGCTCGACATGAGCTCTTCCTCTCCTACCGGGACCCAAGAGCTTGGCAGGGAGTTGAGCGAAATCGGGGTTGCAATGGTGGATGCGCCTGTGTCCGGCGGAGTCAGCAGGGCCGAGACCGGGGATTTGGCCATAATGGTCGGCGGCGATCAGGAATCGATCGAAAGTTGCAAGGACATTTTTAAGGTTCTGGGCAGCAAGGTCTTTCACACAGGTCATCTCGGGTCCGGCCATGCAATGAAGGCGCTCAACAACATGCTCTCCGCGGCCGGCCTCATCGCCGCGGCAGAGGTTCTTCTGGTTGGCCGTCGGTTCGGACTGGACTCCAATATCATGCTCGAAGTTCTAAATTCGTCCACAGGCCGCAATAACAGTACGGAAGTCAAATTCGAGAGGTTCGTATTCTCTCGTTCGTTCGCCTCGGGGTTCTCTCTCGACTTCATGATCAAAGATCTCACCATGGCAGTCGAGTTGGCACGCGAGACTCAAACCCCTATTATCTTCAGTTCGCTTTGTCGGGAGCTTTGGGTGGGCGCGCGGGCCAGCCTAGGTCAGGATCTCGATCACACTGATGTCGTCCGGTGGTTTGAAAAATTGTCGGGCGCCACGCTCGAGAATGGCAAGGGATAGAAGATGAATGAGAAATGGCATGGCTGGATGGAGTTGGGGCCTGATGAAGGCATTTCAGCAGACGGGCCTTGGGTAGATCTTTCGCAGACGGTTTACGACGGGATGCCCCGCTTCGCGTCATTTGCTGCACCCCGCGTCGTGCAAATCAAGAAAATGCCCCAAGATCCCCTCAACGTAACAGAACTACAGATAATCTGCCATGTAGGGACCCATGTGGATGCTCCGCGGCATTTTGTAGCCGATGGACCCGCCATGGATGAAATACCCCTCGGTCGTTTACACGGCCCGGGGGTCGTTTGGAAGCTCGATGTAGAACCTTTCGGGATTGTTCGGGTCGAGGACTTGGAAGCGGCCAAGCCCGAACTGAAATGGGGCGACATTGTTCTGCTGGATTGCGGATGGTGGTCCTATTTCGGGACCGACCGCTACGACGAAAATTATTCCTTGAGCCCGGATGCGGCGCTTTGGATGGTGGACCATGGGGTGAAGTTGGTCGGAGTGGATTGCAGCACCGTCGACTTGGCTCACAGCCAGAGACCTCCGGGATTCAATTGGCCGGTCCACAGAATCCTGCTCTCGCACGGCGTATTAGTGGCGGAACATCTGACTAACCTGAGATCGCTATCCGGAAAGAGGGTTGAAGTCATCTTTCTGCCTCTGAAAATCAGAGGAGCAGACGGAGCGCCCGCTCGAGTGATGGCCCGAGAGATAAAGACTTAGGACTGTGCCGTACATTGTCAGGTGCAATAACAGATATGAATTCATTCGAAAATTTCTAAAAGGGTAAACTCTTTTCTAGAAAATCAATAACCATCAGAGGAGGTTTCTCATCATGGGAGAATCAAGAGAAGTCTTACCGGTTCCTTTGAAAGATTATGGGCGATTGAAAAATTATATAAATGGAGAGTGGGTCGATTCGGAATCCAAAGAAACCAGAGATGTCCGGAATCCGGCAACGAATGAACTCATCGCACAGGTTCCTTTATCAACCTCGAGTGAAGTCGACAAGGCAATAAGTGCGGCCAAAGAAGCTTTTCAGACATGGAGAGAGACACCGCCCGTGACAAGGGCGAGATATTTCTTTGCTCTGAAAAATTTGATGGAGGAGCACTATGAAGATTTGTCCAGGACATTGGTTCAGGAGATGGGGAAAACCATTGGCGAGGCAAGAGGTGAACTGAGACGCGGGATTGAGGAGGTAGAGGTCGCGTGCGGGATACCTGCCTTGCTGCAAGGGTATAATGCGCAGGACATTACGCCGGGTATTGAATTGAAGGCTGTTCTCGAGCCGCTGGGCATCTTCTTTATGGTTCCTGCTTTCAACTTTCCTGCCATGGTCCCATTGGAATATATGCCTTATGCAGTCGGTTGCGGAAATACATACATCGTCAAGCCATGCTCTGATGTGCCCATCTCGCAAGTGAGGATATTTGAACTCATCGATAAGGCAGGCTTTCCCCCTGGCGTCGTGAACCTAGTCCACGGCAGCAGAGAAGTAGTCGATAGGCTTTTGGAAAGTCCCGATACAAGAGGGCTCTCTTTTGTCGGTTCCACTCCCGTAGGGAAACTGCTTTATCGGAAAGCAGGCGAATATGGCAAGAGAGCCCAGATCGCAGGAGGCGCTAAGAACTTCATGGTGGTGATGCCCGACGCGGATGTGGACAGGACGGTGGCCGCCATGCTGACTTCATTCTTTGGCTGTGCAGGGCAGCGATGTCTGGCAGGCGCTGTGGCAGTTGCAGTTGGAGATGTCTATGAGGAGCTACGAGACAAATTCCTTGAAGCAGCCTCTAAACTCAAACTCGGCTATGGCCTTGAGGATGGAGTTCAACTGGGACCGATGGCTTCAAAGAAGCATATGGAAAATGTGCTTGGGTACATAGACAAAGGCGTCATAGAGGGAGCAAAGCTGCTCCTTGACGGGAGAAATATAAAGGTCGAGGGATATCCTGATGGCGCTTTTGTAGGTCCTACCATTTTTGATCAGGTTAAGCCGGATATGGTCATTGCCCAGGAAGAGATTTTTGGACCGGTTGCATGCATCATACGAGTCAATGACTTTGATGAAGCGGTGAAACTGATCGAGGCCAGCAACTTTGGCCACTCGGGCCTAATATTTACGTCCAGTGGCAAATCGGCTCAGGAGTTTGCGTACCGGGTGCCGTGCGGTAACATCGGGATTAATGTTGGTATCGCCGCCACAATGGCTTTTGCAACGCTCGGAGGATTAAAAGATTCCTTTTTTGGCGATTTACACGGCCGTCGCGAGTCCATCCAATTCTTCACCGAGAGGAAAATTGTGATTACGAGGTGGTTCTAAATGAAATTGACTAACTTCGGAGCCGCCCTGAAGTTCGCAACGGATAGCGAGGCTCATGTCATCGAGGTCTATGAGGAAGCAGGTCAGAAGCTGGTCGATCCAGAGGTGAAGGGCCTCCTTTTGTCGTTTGCCGCATTGAGCAAGAAGCGGAAAGCCATGCTCGAAAGGCTATATAAAGAGAATATGTATTCCGACATGGATACCGGCATATTCGAACCCATAGCCGGTCTAAACGACACGGATTACGCGACCCGGGTTAAGCCGAGCTATGAGGGAGGGCTTCCGGACATTTTAAAATGGGCTATAGAGATCGAGGACGCGATGGAAAGATTTTACCATGACTTGGCAGCTCAGTTGAAATCCCGTCGCAGCAACTTGGCGAGAGAATTTGTCAAGGCAGAGCAAGAGATTTCCCATGGTAAACTCAAGCTGAAATCGTTTCTATAGTCAGCGACACTGGCTTTCGCTCCGAACATTGCTGGGCAGCCTCATCCAGACGAGTCATGCTGGAAACTGATTCGGTTTGAGCGCGGACTTCGATCACGTTCACCATAAAACCTCAAAATGACACGTTCAGCGACAGAAGACGGAGTTCGAATTCGCAATTTCCGCAAAATGGGATTTCGTTACCCCATGAGAGTAAAGACAAGCAAAGATTGTCTGCCCGTCAGACGAAAATGAAGTTGAGCGCATACGGATAGCAAGCGCTTCTCATGATTTCCATTGGTCTGATCCGCGCCTTGAGAAAACAGAAGGCAAACTGTAATGAAAGACAGAGGAAACCTGCCATGGAAAAAAAGCAAAAGGTATTGTTGGTCGTTATGGCGGACGTTGATCCTGAGCATGAAGAGGATCTCAATGGGTGGTACAATGAAGAGCACCTGCCGGCTCTCTTGAAAGTTCCGGGCGTTCTCTCTGCCCGCCGATACAAGGTGGTGCCCGAGACGGAGAGCCAGGGAACATCCGCAACCGGCCGTCCTCAAAAGTACGTCACCGTTTACGAGCATGAAAGTATTGAAGTACAGAAGACAGAGGCATATCAAAAGGTCCGCTCTACTCCTTGGGCGGAGCGGGTCCGTCCTTACATGAAGAATCATTTCCGGCATTTCTACGTTCAGACGTTCCCGTCTGACGATACAGATGTGTGCCAGTGAAATCACTGCGATGCGTGTTAATGGCCGGAGTTTGCTTGAGAAAGCAATGTACGGAAGATTTTCAACAAACTGTCTCCATCGGCAAAGATGACAACAAAGAGAAGGGCCCCACTAATTTTGACTACGACCGGTTGCAAAACGCCCATATCGCGGCGTTATGCGGGGTAGGGGCGCTTCGAGAAGGCCCCCGGTTGGCTTCCGAGCAGCGGATGCGCAGGTGCAACAAGGACAGGGGAGTCAGGCATCATCCCAGCACTGGGCATTATCCAGCTGCTCGCGAATCGGCAACGCAATGATGACTCCTTGCTTGCATGCATCAAGCAAGAACAAAGAGGATACTCGAGCGACCTGTGTGAAGACGTGAACGGCTGAAAGTGGTTTCGTTTCATGTATCTCCGGAACAAGAAGATCTGAATGAAACAAGCGCGAAGAGCGCAAAACACGCATGATGGAGGGGATTATGTTACCAAGACAGCGCAGATGGGTGAAACTTCTTGGGTTCGCCATGCTTGTCGGTTTGCTGCTAGCGCCGACATGGCACGTGCAGGCTGCTGAGGTGAAAGTGGGCCTGGTCGTTCCTCTAACGGGTAAGCTCGCACCGTTTGGGCAATCATCACAGGCTGCGTGCGAGATAGCCGCGGATTTTATAAACAAGGCCGGCGGCGTAAAAGGGCTCGGTGACGCTAAGTTGGTTCTGCTGCCTGTAGACTCGGGCTCTGATCCCACATCCGCAGGCTCTGCCACTCAGCGGCTCCTCTCCCGCGAGAAGGTTTCTGCCGTTATCGGTTGCTTCGCCAGTTCGCTGAGCCTTGCTGCATCCGAAGTGACCGAGCGAAGTAGTGTGCCTTTCCTCACTATGTCGTTCACCGACAAGCTCACCGAACGCGGATTCAAATACATGTTTCAAGTGGTGCCCAAGGCTACTGACATTGGAGCGGCTCAGGTCGTTCAGGCCATAGACATCGGCAAGAAGACCGGCAACCCGGTGAAGCGTATCGCGATTCTATTCGAGGACACGGCCTATGGAAGCTCGCAGGCGGACGGCTTGGCAGACAAGGCCAAAGAGATGGGGCTGGAAGTGGCCATGAAAGAAGGGTACCCTGCCGGAATCACGGATGTCACTTCAATTATTCAGAAGCTGCGCATGGCCAACGCGGACATCGTCTTGCCTGTCTCGTACTTTACCGATGCCGTTCTCATCATTCGTTCGATGCGACAAGGCGGTCTGAAGACGCCGGTATTTGGTGGAGCGGCCGGCTATGTGATTCAGGAGTTCAGAGAAGCTTTGGGCGACCAGGTTGAGGGAATCCTGAGTATAAACACCTCGAATTACGATCACTACGGCGAAATTGGCGAGGCATATCGGAAAAAGGTCAACAAGTTCATGCCTCACGAGGCATTTGAGCACGCGGTCTGCTTGTACGTTGCCGTGGCGGCAATGGATGAAGCCAAGACTTCAGATCCTGAAAAGCTCGGTCCTGCTCTCCATAAGATCCACTTGACCACCATGCCTGCGGCAGGACTTCCAGGCGGTGGCGTGAAGTTCGACAAAACGGGTCTCAACACCCTTGCTTACCCAATCACAGCTCAATGGCAAAAGGGTGAAATGGTATCGGTCTGGCCGGAGACCTACACCAAAGGGCAACCCTATTGGCCAAAGTAATCGGGTGTGGTGCGGTGGTCGGCCGCACCTCAACATGCCTCGTAGCGTAGGCGCAGTGTAAGACTATGATCACGAACCTTCTTCAGGCGATATTCAACGGGATATTGACAGGTGGCGTGTACGCGGTGGTGAGTGTTGGTCTGAGTCTCGTCTTCGGCATCGTTGACGTAGTCAACTTTGCTCAACCAGAGTTTCTTATGATGGGGATGTTCGTGGCCTATTTCGTGGTTATGATTTCAGGACTCGACCCCATACTTGCCTCGCCCCTGGTGTTTTTGGTGGTCTTTGTGTTCGGGGCTCTTGTGCAAAAATTCTTGATTCAGCGGGTTTTGAATGCCCCTCTGGTGACTCAGATCTTCCTCACCGTAGCCGTGGCCATGGTGATGTCGAGCACAGCTCAACTCCTGTTTGGGGCGGACTTTCGCTCGGCGCCCACCTTTTATACGACCATGGCCGTGCACGTGGGTCCTTTCCAGTTCAGTTTGCCACAGATCCTGGCCTTTGTTGCGTCAGCAGTCATGGCTGCGATTCTTTGGATCTTCATGGAATGGACCGACGTGGGCTGCGCTATCCGCGCCACCGCTCAAAACAGGACCGCGGCCATCCTCGTGGGAGTCAATCCGTATCGGATGTACATACTGGCCTTCGCCATAGGGACAGGTCTTGCCGGCGCGGCTGGGGCCGTTATCCTGCCCTATTCTTACGTGTTTCCCACAATAGGCCATGATTGGGGACTGATCATGTTTACGGTGGTGGTTCTTGGCGGCCTGGGCAGCGTTCCCGGAGCACTGTTAGCAGGCCTCGTGATCGGAGTGATTCAATCGCTCACCTCCGTTTACTTCCCGACGCAGCTTCAGAATCTTGTGGTGTTCGTCGTGTTCTTGCTGACGCTTGCCTACCGACCGGCCGGCTTGTTAGGGAGATGATCGCCATGAACGCTCTGCAGAATTACGACCCGGTCAAAATCGTTCGTTGGGCTTTGTTAGCACTGCTGCTCATCCTCCCTCCGCTGATTTTCGAGAACCGCGGTTACTACTTGCGTATTTCAACACTTGTTCTAATGTTCGCCGGGCTAGGCGGCGCCTGGAACATCATCGGCGGATTGGCAAATCAGGTGTCGCTGGGCCACGCGGCATTCTTCGGTGTCGGGGCCTACACGTCCACCTTGTTGCTCAAATATACGGGGCTTTCGCCCTGGCTGGGCATGATCGCAGCAGGAGGGGTGGCGGGAATTCTCAGTTTGGTCATTGCGGTTCCGACCTTTCGGCTACGCGGTCACTATTTTGCGCTCGGGACCATCGCTTTTGCCGAGATCCTCCGCGTGCTCTTCTTGTATTTCAAGGGGATCACTGAGGGACCGGTCGGTCTCTCAGTTCCTTTTGTGGGGCACTCGATCTGGTTTTTCCAGTTCAATGGCAATGTCGGATACTATCTTACTGCCCTGGCCTTGCTCTGCCTGACTCTTTTCGTCGCCTACCGGGTCAAAATCGGTCGGCTGGGGTACGAACTGAGAGCGCTCAGCAACAGCCACGAGGCAGCAGAGGTGGTTGGTGTTGACACGTATCGGGCGAAACTGTGGGCCAGCATGCTGAGTGCGGTGCTCACGGGAGCATGGGGAACCTTTTATGCCCAATATTTGTGCTTCATAGACCCGGACACAGTATTCGGCTTCTGGACCTTCTCTGTCAAAATTGCCATGGTAGTAATCCTGGGAGGACTTGGAACCATATGGGGTTCTCTCGTGGGTGCCGCAATCCTGATCCCCCTGGACGAGTGGACTAACGCCGTTTTCACAGGAAATCTTTCGGCCGTCAGCCGGCTTATCTACGGAAGCCTTCTTATTGGGCTTATTCTGTGGCAGCCGCGCGGCCTGCTGTTCTGGTTCAGGCAGGTGGTCGAACGCGGGAGGCCAAAGATACGCGCGGCCAGCTCCAAAATGGAGACCCTCGCATGAGTGAGATTCTGCGTCTTGAAGAAGTGACGAAGAGGTTTGGTGGGCTCAACGCTGTAAGTGCTGCCTCTTTCTCCGTGACCAAGGGTGAAATTCTCGGCATTATAGGTCCCAATGGCGCCGGAAAGACCACCATTTTTAATCTCATTGTCGGACTTCATAAACCTACCGCGGGCAAAATTGTGTTCGATGGTCGAGAGATTCAGGGATTGCCGCCTCATACTATCGCCAAGCTGGGCATAACGAAGACCTTTCAGACTATCTCTCTCTTTGATGACATGCCGATATTGGACAACGTGGTTGTAGGCGCGCTTCTCCGGCACAGGAAGACCGGCGATGCGGTAGCCGAGGCGCGAAAGACTCTATCGAACGTAGGATTCGATCCTGATATGACGAACTCGCCGGCTGACCTTGGGCTGGTGGACCGCGCGCGCCTGGAAGTCGCTCGGGCTTTGGCCACAGGGCCTTCCCTATTGTTGCTGGACGAGGTCATGGCAGGATTGACTCCCACCGAGATAAGAGATGCGATTGAGATGATCCGCAATCTCCGAAATCAGGGAATCACGCTTATGGTGGTCGAGCATAATATGAGAGCCATCATGTCTTTGTCCGATCGGATCATCGCTTTTGATTACGGAGTGAAGATTGCTGAAGGAAGTCCCGAGGATGTCAGCAATCATCCCGATGTTATCGATTCATACCTGGGAGCCGATAGTGAGTATGTTAAGCGTTGAAAATGTCAGTGTACACTACGGTCTTGTGCCGGCTATTATGGATGTGGACATCCGCGTCGGCGAAGGAGAATTCGTCGGAGTGATCGGGTCCAATCGTGCGGGAAAGTCGACGTTATTAAGAGCCATATCGCGTTTGGTCCCGATCTCGGCAGGAAGGATAGTGTTTGACGGCCAGCCTGTGCACACTTTGCCGCCGCATCAGATACCGGCGCTTCGAATTGCTCACGTGCCTGAAGGCAGGCAGGTATTCCCTCGCCTCAGCGTCGAGGAGAATCTGAATCTCGGAGCGATTATCCCGACAGCTAAGAAAAAGAGAGCTCAAGGGTTAGAATTGGCATATGCGCTTTTCCCGCGCCTCTTGCAACGACGCACGCAGCTTGGCGGAACTCTTTCGGGTGGGGAGCAGCAGATGCTCGCGATTGCCCGGGGACTCATGCTTAACCCGCGTCTTCTCATGCTTGACGAGCCTTCCATCGGTCTGGCGCCCATGTTGGTGAAGGAAGTTTTTGCGAAAGTCAAAGAAATCCAGAGGTTGGGGACTGCCGTATTGTTGGTGGATCAGAACGTTGTTCTGACTCTCGGGTGCATTGATCGAGGTTACGTGATTGAAAACGGCCGCGTCGTAATCGCGGGCTCGGCCAACGAATTGAAGGGAAATCCGGCCGTCAAGGAGGCCTATCTTGGACTCTAGCCATCCGGGTCATCATGATTGCTTCAAAGAAGATTGGTTGGAACAACTATTCGCCGGCGCCAACCTGGACGCCCAACTCATTGAGACCTCTCGAGACCTGGGCGCCTCATTTCTGATTGACACGGGAGAAAGGCGTTACCTCATTTCTTTGAAAGATCAGCATTGGCATCTCTTGGGATCTCCGCGTATGGACGATTCCTGGGATGTTGCGTTCAGAGCGTCCCCCGCCTCGTGGAAGAAGCTCTTGCGTCGAGTGCCTCCCGCAGGGTATCAATCCTTCATGGCCCTGCGCTCCTGTGATCCCACTTTCAGCATGGAAGGCAACCAACTCCTCGTCGCCCAGGCTCTACCTGCTTTAGAGAGACTGGTGGAAATGGCCAGGGAAACGAGGAATGACCAACAAGCTCAGGAGAGCGCAGCGGAACCCCATCCCGCAGAACATGCCGTAAAGCGAAATCCCGGCCAGATCATTGGAAAGTACGTGGACCTACCTGCCCATGACCAAAAAACTTGGCGAATTTACTACGAGGAAGCTGGCAGCGGAGTGCCTCTGATTTTACTGCACACGGCCGGGGCAGACAGCCGCCAATTCCACGATTTACTCTGTGATGTTGAGGTTGCAGACAACTGGCGCATCTTGGCCTTTGACCTGCCATATCACGGCCGCTCCACACCTTCCCACGGCTGGTGGCGATCCCCTTACAGGCTCACCACGCAGATCTACGCACATTGGTGCGTTACATTCATTCGGGAGGTTGCGAAACGGCGGAGCGTCGTGATGGGAAGTAGCATGGGGGGCGCTATGGCCATTTATCTGGCCGCCCGTCACAGAGCCGACGTTTGCGCAGCGATCGGCCTGGAGGCCCCCGATCGTTCTCCTGGACGCCTCAATCGCTTTCTGACCAACCCGCGAGTCAATCAGGCCTGTTATGTCCCTACGTTTGTGTATGGCCTCATGAGTCCACTGAGCCCGGAAGAGCAAAGGCGTCGGGCGTGGTGGTACTACAGCCAGGGAGGGCATGGAGTCTACGAGGGTGATCTCCATTTCTATAGCGAGGAGTGGGACGCGAACAAGCTAGTCTCGGAGTTTGATGTGTCTCAATGCCCGGTCTATCTGCTTACCGGTGATTATGACTACTCCGCGACACCAGAATCCACTGAGCGACTGGCCGGTTTGATTCCAGGTGCCAGCGTGCACATCATGTCGGGTCTGGGACATTTCCCGATGACGGAAAATCCGGACGCTTTTCGCGGCTATCTTATGCCCATCCTCAATGAATTGAGTCAGCGGCTGCCAAAATCGTAATGGTCATTTCAAACAAAGGAGAATTTCTGCAATGAAGATCGTCCGAGTCGCTGTGGTCCAGGACGCGCCGGTAGTCTTCGACCGGGAGGCCACACTTGCCAAAACCAACCAGTTGATTGCGAGTGCCGCGAACACTGGAGCCCGGCTAATACTTTTTCCGGAGGCCTTTATCTCCGGCTATCCAAAGGGACTCGACTTCGGCGCCAGACTCGGCATGCGCTTCCCATATGGTCGAGATGATTTTCTCCGTTATTTGGAGAGCGCTGTGGAAGTACCGGGAGAAGCCACCCATTTCCTTGGCCAGGCGGCCAAAGAACATGGCGTACATCTAATCATAGGCGTGATAGAGCGTGAGGGAGGCACTCTCTATTGCACGGCTCTGTTCTTCTCCGACGAGGGGAAACTCCTGGGTAAGCATCGCAAACTAATGCCGACAGCTATGGAACGGCTGGTCTGGGGCTTCGGCGACGGTTCTACCATGCAGGTCTTTGACACACCGCTGGGTAAGATTGGAGCAGTGATCTGCTGGGAAAACTATATGCCCCTCTTCCGAACCTACATGTACTCCCAGGGCATACAATTGTACTGTGCGCCAACCGCGGATGATCGAGATACATGGCTGCCATCCATGCAGCACGTTGCACTCGAAGGTCGCTGCTTTGTTCTGAGTTGCTGCCAGTATTTGCGGAGAAAAGATTGCCCCGAGCAATATGCTGCAATCCAAGGCGATGACCCGGAAACCGTGCTGATGCGAGGCGGCAGCTGCATCGTGGGACCGCTGGGGCAGGTATTGGCAGGCCCCAACTTTGAGGGCCCGTGCATACTTACCGCTGACTTGGATCTGGGCGATATTGGAAGGGGCAAGTATGATCTAGATTCCGTTGGGCATTACGCGAGGCCGGACGTGTTTCGGTTACACGTGAACCTACGCGCCACCCCACCTGTAAAAGCATGGGACAGTACTGAGGAAGACCCCTTCGGATCAACAGGGAAATAATGCTCTCGTATCATTCCGTATTCGAGCCGAGTGGTCTCGAACAAGGTGTCACCGAAGACGGAAGTAGCGTGTTATCTGGAAACAAAACCCGAAAGCGGGTTTATATATACCGAAATCATCTAAACAGAAGTTAGCGGGAGAGCATTGGAGGCCACTTGAGCGCTGACTACTGAGCGGTCTGCTCCCCGGCCAATTTAGATGAAAGCTAGAATGCAAGCTATCAAACGGTTTTTTGGCGGTGTGGAAATAGTATGGACAGGAGCCTGTCACGCCGGAGGTCGCGAGTTCGAGGCTAGTCGCTCCCGTCACTTAACATCCAGAAATTACAGGCAGGCCTGGACAGACACAGCTTCCCTGTCGTAGTGTACCGAAACATCAGGTCCCACAAAGGGCCCCCTTGCCTGGCGAAACCCATTCGCCAGGTTTCATTTTTGGATCCATATCTCAGTCTCTCCCACATCGGATCTGATCCGGTCTATCTCCCTGACCGGATTTCCGTCGCTAATCGAGACATACAGACTTCTCGCATCTTTTCCCCTGTCTCCGTGCCCGACAATGCTGTCTACAATAAAGGGATAGAGCCTGCTGCGTTGTTGGTCTTGAAAGGCCCCCGCGATCAATGGTTGCTGACGTTTTCTCCTTTGCCTTTATCACTTCGCAGACCCCGTTCTTGTCCTTGATAGCTACCCAACTGTCGGCCGCGTAAAGCGAAGTGACTGTCGGACAGGTAATGTAAAGCCAAAGAAAATGCCGAAGCAACATGAACATACCATCTTCTTCCATGACAGGAGGCTGGGACCGCAACGTTGGTGAAACGCGTAGGACATTCTGGTTGACTGAGGATCACGCGGTGAGGTACGCTCGGAAACAGGATAAAGGTAACTTGTTCATCAAGGTGACGACGATTTTGCCTCTGTCAGGTCTTGTGGGAGACCATCCTGGGTCTTCTCCGTTCCAGGGAGACTCTGCCGAGACCGCATTCCAGGGCAAACGTCCCGAAAATCGTGAGACCGCGGCATGATTCCGGAGGAAAGGAGAAAAGCATGTCCTTATCGCGCAGAGAACTGCTCAAGGGAGCTGCAGCACTGTCAGCAGTTGCAGCCATAGAGTCGACAGCTCCGCGACACCTTGTTGCCGAAGCGGAATACCGGGACCAATTTGACATGGGGCTGGACCAGACAAGGTATCGGCTGCTGAGTAAGGACTATGTGTCGGTCGGTACCATTGACGGGGCCAAGGTGCTCAAGGTCGATCCTGCGGCTCTCTCCTTTCTGGCCAATCAGGCAATGCGGGATGTGAACTTCCTCTTGCGGCCAGGGCATTTGGAGCAGTTGTCAGCCATACTTTCCGACCCGGAGGCTTCCTCCAACGACCGATTCGTTGCCCTTGCGCTCCTTCGTAACGCGGAAGTAGCTGCCAGGTTTGAGCTGCCTCTTTGCCAGGATACCGGCACGGTCACGATCTTCGGAAAAAAGGGCCAGCAAGTCTGGACAGGAGCTGACGACAAGGACTATCTCAGCAAAGGCGCTGGCAAAACCTATGCGGAAGAGAATTTACGTTACTCCCAGACAGTTGCTATGGATACCTACAAAGAAGTTAACTCGGGATCTAATCTACCGGCGCAGATCGATCTGTACGCAGCGAACGGCATGGAATATCAGTTCCTATTTGTGGCAAAGGGGGGCGGTTCGGCTAATAAGACGGTCCTTTACCAGGAAACCAAGGCGTTGTTGAATCCATCGGCTCTTGAGAAATTCCTGGTAGAAAAGATGAAGACCATTGGTACCGCCGCGTGTCCACCGTATCATTTGGCTTTCGTCATTGGGGGCACCTCCGCGGAAGATTGCCTTAAGACAGTGAAGCTAGCCACCAGCAAGTATCTGGATGGAATTCCGGTCCAGGGCAACAAAAAGGGGCAGGCATTCCGTGATCTCGAACTGGAGAAGAAGATACTGGCAGCAGCGTACAAGTCCGGCTTCGGAGCCCAGTTCGGTGGCAAATATTTCGTTCTCGATGTTCGGATTATCCGACTCCCACGCCACGGCGCTTCTTGTCCGGTTGGCATGGGCGTGTCCTGTGTCGCAGACCGCAACATAAAGGCTAAGATCAATAAGGATGGCATCTGGCTCGAAGAGCTTGAACGTAATCCCGGCCGTCTCATCCCCGATCGGTACCGTACCGTGAAGGACCAGACCGTGGTAAACATCGATCTGAATAGGCCTATGGGCGATATTCTAGCCCAGCTCTCGAAGTGCCCGGTGGGCAGCCAAGTATCGCTCTCAGGGACAATCATCGTCGCTCGAGACATTGCTCACGCGAGGTTCAAAGAGCAGATGGACAAAGGCTCCGCGATTCCGGATTACCTTAAAAAATTTCCGGTTTACTATGCAGGCCCTGCCAAGACCCCACCGGGCAAACCGGCCGGCTCCTTCGGCCCAACGACAGCCGGCCGCATGGATTCATATGTGGATTTTCTGCAGTCTCAAGGTGGCTCTCTTGTCATGATCGCCAAGGGAAATCGCAGTCAACAGGTGACGGATGCCTGCAAAAAATACGGGGGATTCTACCTCGGGTCCATCGGGGGACCGGCTGCCCTGCTTGCCCACGAAAATATCCAAAAGGTGGAGTGCCTCGACTACCAGGACCTGGGAATGGAGTCTGTCTGGAAGATAGAAGTAGTAAATTTTCCTGCATTCATTATCGTAGACGACAAGGGAAACGATCTGTACAAAAAGATTGCGGGCTGATTCCTGTTGTAGCTGGAAGTTCATGAGAGATCCTGAGGAGAGGTCCGTCGGCTAACAGAGAAAATTCGGTCGGTTCAATCAATGCGACCGTCGTGTGAAAATGAAGGCATTCTGGAAGGACCGTCCGGACCAAAAAAATCGGGATGGTCGGAACGGGTATTAACTGAGAGGGGGGTGCCATGGTGATTGGGTGTTTGGGTCCCGCTTAGGACCAATGGTGCAGTAACCTGACCTTATGTTCCAACGGGAGTACGTCCCCGTTTGTGTCGAAACAGAGGAGGGACAGGATGTTTTGGATCGAATTCGCAGTGTTGCTGGCGGCAATCTACGTAGGTATCCGCGTTGGAGGTGTAGGTCTGGGCCTCGTCGGCGGCGCCGGCGTGACGATCTTCACTTTTGCATTCGGCATGAAGCCTGGTGGTCCCCCGATTGACGTCATGGTAATTATTTTGGCCGTCGTCGCGGCGTCTGCTACGCTTCACGCTGCAGGCGGGCTGGTGTACATGGTTCAGTTGGCGGAACGGGTTCTCCGCAATCATCCGCGCAACATCGTTTTTCTCGCTCCTGCTTGCACGTACTTGCTGACCATGGGCGTCGGAACGGGCCACGCAGTGTACATGTTGCAGCCTATCATTGCAGATGTTGCTTACAAGATCGGGATACGTCCCGAACGTCCGATGGCGGTGTCGTCGATTGCGTCTCAGATGGGCATTACCGCAAGTCCGATAGCCGCGGCCGTCACGAGCTTCCTGGCAATGTCACTGAAGGCTGGATATAATATCAGCTTACTGGACATTCTATGTGTCACAATCCCGGCAACTGCTATCGGCGTCTTTGTCGCTGCTACGTGGAGCCTGAGACGTGGCAAAGACCTGGACAAAGACGAGGCATTCCAGGAGCGAATGAAGGATCCATTGTTCAGGAGTCAACTGGAGGAAGGCGCAACGGTCCTGGATCAGGTGATCCCCACAAGAGCCAAAATATCCGTCCTGATTTTCTTTGCCGGAGTCATCACAATCGTTATGATTGCCCTATTCAAACTGGCTCCGGTATTCGATAAGCAACCAGTCTCCATGACAGTCATCGTACAGATCGTCATGCTTACGGCCGGCGCTGTCATAATGGTCTATACACGTGTAAAAGCCCCGCAGATTGCAGCATCCTCGATCTTCTCCGCGGGAATGGCTGCGGTCATCGCTATTATGGGCATAGCGTGGATGAGCGACACCTTCATAGGCGCGAACAAGGATTTCCTGGTTGCCCACATGAAGGCAATGGCCGGTTATTATGCATGGCTGTTTGCAGTTGCGATGTTTGTCGTGTCTGCTTTTGTGAAGAGCCAAGCAGCTACTTTGGTAATCATGGTTCCCATTGGCTTCACCCTCGGCATTCCCATTAATCTCATGATAGGAATGATTCCCGCATGCTACGCTTACTTCTTTTTCTGCTTTTACCCGAGCGATCTTTCAGCTATGAACTTTGACCGCACAGGCACTACTCGCATGGGCAAGTACATGCTGAATCACAGCTTCATGATTCCGGGACTGATCGGCGTTAGTACTGCTACGATAGTGGGCTATCTGATCGGCGCATTTATCCTCAAAATGTAGCACTGTGCAGCCGCGAGCGAAACGGCGTCTGGCACCGAGGATAGCGAAGCAACAAAAAGGTTACGGATTGTTTCTTTTGCTTCGCAGGGGGTCCGCTTTCTTAAAATCATTTCTCACAAATTCCGGTTCAGCGCTCGTATTCCGTAGGGACAAACAGCTGAGCAGATTCCACAGACCTGCCCCTTCCCATACTGGAAATAGTTCTTCTTCTTCCACTCATCACATGCTCGGACATCCAGGATTTCCTCTCGCGGCAAGCCCGGATACCAAGCATTCCCTGTTAGCGCCTTCGTAGGACATTCGTCGACGCATCGTTTGCATCTACCGCAATAGCTTCGGTCCAGAGGCTTCCCGGGCGGGAGAACCATATCGGTGAAAACAGTCCCCAGACGAACCCATGGCCCAAACTGACGGGTGATGAGCTGGCAGTGGCGTCCTATCCAGCCGAGACCTGCTTGTGTGGCTGCAGTTTTGTGGGGAAAATCTCCTTTGATGTTTACTAAATCCGTCCGGTCTGAAGGCGGCAACGGCCGAGCTCGAAAATCTCGGGCCATTATCTCGGCTGACAGGGTTCCTGCAAGTTCGTTGATGAACTCGTTCAGTCGACCGTATTCATCACAATATTTTTGGTTCGGTCCATTTCTGACATCGGACATGATCTGAGGCTTCACAGGAACAGCCCAGGCAAGGGCAAAAGGAAAACCTTGTCCAGTTTCATCCTTGGGGGTGGAGAATTTTCGGAGGTCAGCAGCGTTCCAGAGAACGATGTTGTGTCTTTCCATGCACGTCGTCAACCAGTTGGGGAAACCAGTCGAGAGGTGGTCCACCAGGTCAGTATTACGTGTTAATTCATCGCACATTTCACTATTTCTCCCCAGTGGGTGCGCAGTTGAAAATTAGTTTATCAGTTGGACCGGGAGTTGTGAAGAGAGACGGTCGGGTAAGAGGGGACAGAATTCTGGTTCACGGTGGGGTGTACGGCGGCCCACATTCAAAGGCTTGTAAGACGTGGTTTTCTTAGCAAGGTGAATAGGGTTTCTATTGGGTCAGGTCGTGTTAACCTTTCGGCAATGCCGGAAGTCGGGCCTAACGTTACAGGGAAGCTGGAATGTTCCGGCTTCCCCGTGTCGTGCAAGAACTGATACCTCATCTGATTGGCAGACAGCGAATTGCATTGAGTATGGCGCTCCCTGGACCGTGTGGACTCTTGAAAGACTGAGAGTGACAGGGATCAGCATGGAGCGGTATGCTCAAAAACGGACAAAATAGGTTTTTCGTCAAAATGACGTGGCCTTGTTGCTCTGCGGGGAATCGCAATCGGCTTTTTCGAGTCGGAGGAAGCGCCCTGCTACCGTTCAGTTAGCTCCAAGACCCTCTGACTCGTCGACCGCCCTGGTTAATGGGGCAGGAGCCAACAGAGCGAAATAGAGTTTCAGTTAAAGATGATAAATATCTGTTCAGCCAATGCCTTACGGGAGCAACAGGAGGATGTGATGAAGGAGATAGGAGCCGGTCCCCATCATCGAGTTGAGGTAGATACGGCGAAGAACCGTATGTACCTTACGTTCTTCGGTGACGCTTTGAGTGACGCCGCTGCCGCCGGACTGCAGGACGGGGTCCAAGCCGAGATCGCCATTCTGAAGCCGGGATTCACTGCCTTGGGCGACTTCACCGAAATGAACTTGTTGGGGTTGCCTGACATAGTCCAACAGCTTCAAGCGACTTTCTTAAATGCAGGCGTGAGGAAAGCTGCATCGGTTTGGAGCCATGAGAGTTTTGCAAAAGTTCTCGTTGATTCATCGGCTCAAAAAGTAAAGAGTGGCGAGTACAGCGACAGGAGAAAAGTGTTCAAGAATAGGGTCGAAGCCGAAGCGTGGCTTGACGAGTGACCGTGACGGTTCGAGGCGCCGAAGCTCCGTCGGCAACATTTATACCCGCCGAATACAAGATTGCTGAGATTGAAAGGAAGCTACTGCTTCGTCTTCGGACATTGTTTGATTTCCGTTCTTGTTTGGATGATGCGCTGATTTCCTTTAATTCCCGGTCACCATTTGTTGCTTTTTTTTTCGCACTGAAAAGGATCGAAAAGTGTTCGATTAGATCGTTCCATGTTGAAATTGTTGGATAATTCTGTCGCTGCATTGTTAACACACGGGCGTTTTCGGCCGGTCACGCAGGAGGACGCGAGTTCGAGTCTTGTCCCTCCCGCCAACCAACCGCCTAAACTTACAGGGAAACTGGGATGTTTCAGCTTCCCTGTTTTTTTAGAGGGCCTGGGGACACCCAATTTATTTCGCGAACCGCCAAACCGAATTAGGATATAGCGCTCCCGAAAAACAAGCGTCTTTAGGGCACTTTCCCTGCTGAATCCAAATTGGTAGAATAGGGTAGAGTTTCAAGGGCAACGCCGACCAAGGCAAGAAGCCTTGCCGTAAGCAACCATCAGTGCGCTCATGCTCGTGATCTAGCCACCGCGGATTACCCTAGGCTTTTGGCGCAGGCGAGGTCGGCTATATTGAGTTCTGCCGCTAAACGAAATATCCATGTCAAGCAGCAATGCGAGGAGGAGTGATGGCTATCAAATCGAGCCGGTTAGTAGCAATCAGCGGCCTTGTCGCCTTGTCAATGGCTGCGTTTATACAAATTTCAGATGCTCAGGCGCCCAGCAAGAAAATCATTAGAGTGAATGGCGCGGGAATGGCATCAGACCAAGTCCACTTATGGGCAAAGAGTTTTGTGGAGGCTAATCAGGACGTGAACCTATTAGTAATAGGTTCCAGCGCCGGGAAAGGTTTCCAGGATCTCATCGAAGGTAACGCTGAAGTAGCCATGATGAGCCGCGATATCAGCGGCGACGAGAGGGCGAAGGCCAAAGATAAAGGGATCAAACTTGCGGAGAAACCGATAGGGAAAGCGGCTGTGGCTGTGATAACGAGCCCTCGCAACCCGGTCAGCGAACTGACTATTGAACAAATTCGCAAGATCTATACAGGGGAATATCTCAATTGGAAACAAGTCGGCGGTCCTGATTCGCCGATAAGGTGTCTTACGAGGCGTGTACCGGAATCCGGTGGAGCTGTATTCTTTCAATCCAAGGCAATGAATGGTCGGCCCCATGGTGCGAGCGCGGTTTTCACAGAGACCTGGGAGACGATAATGAAGGTTTGCAGTACGGCGCAGGATTTGCCTATCGGAATTGTCCCCCACACGCGCAACCTGAAGGACGTCAAAATAATAGCTCTGAAGACAGATGAAAATTCTTCCGGGGTCAAAGCGACGGATGAGGCGGTGAAGTCGGGAGCGTACCCCGTCACGCTGATATTCAGCTTTGCCTGGGATCAGCGAGTTGAAGACCCGAGCCTCTTGAAATTCATAGATTACTGTGCAAGCCAGGGTCTTGAGCCCGCTGCGGCTGAGACACAGAAATAAGATTCTGGGCCTTACCTCGTTTAGAGCATTGCCATCCATTAGCTGCCACATGGTTTTTTGAACAGGCATAGTACTGATTGCATGTGTCTGGCACGTAAGCTGTCCAGAAAATGTTCAGGTTCTTTTGAACTGTACTGTATTGAAACGTAATGACCTGGATCGATTCACACTGAAATTGTTCGATATTTAGGTCAAGGCACTGTTTATTCAGAGGGGGCGATCTCTCACACCGGAGGTCGCGAGTTCGAGTCTGGTCGCTCCCGCCATTAAACCGCCTAAAAAAGAGCGAAGCCGGATCTTAGCCAGCTTGCCTTTTGTTGTGATCAAAGTTCAGGCCTCTCAAAAAGCTCCGTTACCTGCCGAACCCTCATCGCCAGGTCTCATTTTTCAACCGATATCTTTGTCTTCGCTGGTCGCATTTCAACTGCCGCCATCTCAAGGAGGAAACGTGCTATGCCTCCAACTTAACAAGTGGTAGATAAACTGGAGGCAGGTTAAAAATTGCAAGCCATCCGCGTAGACGATGGGACCCCTTTGAAAAATCATGCAATAAGCTAAATTGGAGGCATTCGTGTTGCTTCAAAAAAATCGTAAATGCATATCACATTTCGCGCTCTTCACCTGCACCGGGTATCTATCGTCGGAAAGCGAAATGGGGAACTCCCGGACCTTTGCCTCTGAGGGTCAGTCTTCTTTAGCTGCGATCCTGGCTATGTAAATGAATCGCTGAGAGGCATCGATTAGGCAAATCAGGTTAAAATAACATCGACTTTGTCTCAGGAGGAACATCCTTATGGAAAGCGGTTCGAGAATTCAATCAGTAGCCCGGGCACTGGCTATCCTCGACACATTAGCCGAGGCTCGCCGTGAACTAGCGCTCCACGAAATTGCGGATCGACTCGGGTTGCCCAAGAGCACAACACACGGCCTAATTTCGACTCTAAAGGATTTTGCCTACGTCGAACAAAGTGCGTTTACAGCTAAATATAAGCTGGGTTTAAGGCTCTTTGAGGTAGGAAGCATAGTAGCCTTGGGCTGGGATGTTCGCACTGTGGCGGCGCCTTACATCCAGAGACTCCTCGAGGAAATGCGAGAAACAGTGCATCTTGTGGTCCTGGACAAATATGAGGTGCTGTACATAGACAAAAGAGAAACCAGCGAGTCGCTTCGTATCGCTTCGCAAGTAGGCATGCGCCTCCCCGCGCACTGCACCGGGGTGGGTAAGGTACTAATGGCATATCTTACGGCGGAAGAGCGGCGCGAAATCATTACGGCCAAGGGCCTTCCTCGCTACACCCGCAACACATTGACTGATGCTGTCGCACTGGAAGCGGAACTTTCCCGGATTCGGGAACAGGGGTATTCTATCGACAATGAAGAAATTATGGATAGTCTTAAATGTGTAGCAGCACCCATTCGAGACCAGGGCGGGAAAGTTATCTCGGCCATTAGCCTTTCCGGACCGATATCACGAATGCAGGGCCAGCGTTTTAAGGCTGCGGTGAAGCTTGTTACAAAGACAGCTGCGGAGATATCGGCAAGTCTCGGGTATCGCGCACAAAACGAGGTAGGACAAAATCGCTCTGCGGGTGGCGCTTCAGCAGGAAAAGTGACAGAAATGGCTACGCAGAGATCCCTGGGAGGTCGAAAGACAATATGAACTCCTCTTCGTTTTCTGCGGTGAAGTTGGTCTCTGCATCACCGCAGAGAACGGGTACGGAGGGTGGTAAATTCACCTTTGAATCGAGTTTGTCATTGCGGGTGCAGAGAAGCGGTCTCCCCCGCAATGAGCGTACCGCTCGCCAATTTTGTATAACCCGTAAAGATGGCAATCCGATCAAAGAAATTGCTTTGCGGTTTCATTCCCCACAATGACAGGGGCAGTCAAACGGCTCGCAGAAGAGAAGGACTAGGGGGCTATGATTTTGTCTTGACAGTTTTTTGACATTGAAGTAACTTTTTGTTTACTTGCTAGGAACGATTGAGGGTTTTCGGCATTATCGAACGCCATTCGGCATTATCGAACATGGACATCAGAGCTTATCTTTTCGAGCCGCTGCTCGGTGCGTCGTTCATCGCTGACTTGACTGCCGCCGAGTCGGGATTTCTTTCCGGAATGGAACTCGCTCTCATCCGCGGCGCTGAACTCGGCTTTCAGCTTGAATCGGTTGCTTCCGACGGCATGCGTCTAGACCCAGGCTCCAGGGTGCTTCGGCTGATCGGGTCTGCCGAAGAGGTCGCCCGGGGAGAGGAGGAGCTCCTGTCCTGTGTGGGCAAGGCGTCTGGAGTGGCGACGGCATCCGCCCGCCTCTTGGGCCAAGCCGCGGGAAGGGTCCGGGTCGTGTGTGGCGCCTGGAAAAAGGTCGCTCCCGAATTGCGGAAATGGTTGCGACAAGCCATTGCAGTGGGCGGTGTGGGAATTCGCCTGATTGAAGAACCCTTTGTTTACCTGGACAAAAACTATGTACGGATGTTTGGGACCATCCGGGAGATTGTCGAGAGGGCTCGACAGGTCGATGGCCGTACTGTGGTCGTGCAGATTCGGGGCGATACCGACATTATCACGAAGGAAGCCGGCGAAGCGTTCAGGGCCGGGGCTGAGGTACTTATGGTTGACACGGGCAAAATCACGGATCTTCTCTCTGTAGTGGCCGCAGCGAGATCCGGAGGGTTTAGGGAAGCCGTCAGGATTGCCTTCGCTGGTAGCGTCACATCTGCGACTCTTGACGACGTGATAGCCGCGGGCGCGGATATTGTCGATGTTGGTAGGTCTGTAATCGACGCTCCCCTTCTGGATTTCCGTTTCGATATCCTGAATAGAGTCTGAATCTTGGCTGTAAATGAGGCTGGTTTATGGAATGGGATCTTCTAGAAAAAACGACCTTCTGGATAGAGGGAGCATGTTTAGATGGGGCCAATTTGGAAGAGGTGGCGGCAGCCACGGCATCTGTTCTCGGTCTAGAGGCCGATGAGGTCATGGTTGTAGATGTCCAAGAGCAGATTGTGGCTTTAGATATCCTTCGTCGGAAGGTTAGAGCAGAGTCGCTCGCCGGAAAATCCGGGGAGATTTTGCTCCGTCTGGCTGAGGTGACGGGAGTGACCGTTTCCGATAATGCCACAGTCCACTCCGAAGGAGTCCTGGGACTCATCGCCCTGGAACCCGATGCAGCTTCCAGCGTGATTTCACGTTCAGAGGAAATGGGCGCGGCGGTTGCTGAGCAGGTGTCGCACAGGGCTTGTGTTTTTGCATCAGGATCTGAAGTGATTGCCGGGAATATCGAGGATACGAACTCTCCTTATCTCATCAATGCTCTCTCCGAGGCAGGTTTTAGGGCCGAATTCGGCGGGATCATCCAAGACAGTACTGCCGCTGCTGTGAACCGACTAGAAGATGCCTTGATGAATGGTTTCGGCCTAATTGTCACGACCGGCGGAGTCGGGGCGGAGAACAAGGATCACAGCATTGAAGCGGTTCTGCGGCTCGACCCATGCGCCCACACTCCGTGGATTCTCAAGTTTACTCCTGACATGAGGCGCCACCACAAGGAAGGGGTGCGCATCGCTGTCGGACGTGTAGGCATATCTCGAATAGTCTCGCTACCTGGGCCGCATGCCGAAGTGCAGGAAGGGTGCCGGGCTCTCCTGGCCGGTCTTAGTAGTGGGTTGGATGATGCTGCCCTCGCTGAAGCAGTAGCCTCAGCCATAAGAAAGCGCTGGCTCACCCGAATGGGAAGGAAGGAACAGAACTATGGACATTAAGGCTGTCGCGACCGATCTGTACAAAGCGGAAAAGAATGTTGCTCCACTTGATGCTTTAACGACTACGTATCCGGAAATTACAATTGAACAAGCCTACGAAGTCCAGCTTAGAGGAGTGGAAATGCGCTGTGCCCAGGACGGTCGGCGCATAGTGGGCAAAAAAATCGGTCTTACTTCCGTAGCGATGCAAAAGCTTCTTGGGGTGAATGAACCCGATTATGGTCATCTTTTTGATCATATGCTCGTCATGGAGGGAGTTGCCATTTCTAGAAGTGAGCTTCTGTTGCCAAAAGTGGAAGGAGAGGTCGCCTTTGTGCTGAAGAGGGCGCTTAAGGGCCCGGGAATCACCATAGCTGATGTGTTGCGAGCAACGGATGGTGTCATGGCCTCAATAGAGATCGTGGACAGCCGAATTAGAGACTGGAAGATCAAACTTCCCGACACCATTGCGGACAATGCATCCAGCGCGAGGTTCGTCCTGGGAAGCCGCCTTGTACCGGCCGAAAACTTAGATCTTCGTCTCATAGGCATGGTTTTTGAGAAAAACGGCGAAATTATTAGTACGGGCGCGGGAGCTGCCGTTTGGGGTCATCCCGCAGCTTCAGTCGCTTGGCTGGCTAACAGGCTCTCGGCTTTCGACATATCACTCGAAGAGGGTGAAATCATTCTTTCCGGAGCCGTTACGGCCGCGGTAGACGCTCAGGCCGGTGATTTCTTCCATATAGCATTTCAAGGTCTCGGCACCGTGGGAGTGAAGTTCGTCTAAGTCTGGTTCACAAATAATCCTGCCGCAATTTTGGGCAGGCGGGTGGATATTCGGTTTTTTGTTTCTCCTGGAGGTTCAACGGTTCAACTGAATCCAGCGCCGGGGGTTGATATGGAATAGGCCAGGAGAAACAGATCGGGGAATAAGCGATAGAGATTAATGTCTAATGGTTTGCCACGGGAAAAGGAGGTGGCGGGAAATGAAACTCATAACTCTGAAGCCGGTTGTGGATCTGGAAAAGTGTAAGGGATGCAAGACCTGTGTGAAAGTGTGTCCGGTCTTGGCAATGGAAGTGGAGAACAAGCTGGCGATCGTGGACGTTGAACGCTGCCGTGGTTGTGGTGACTGCGAACAGCGGTGCCCGGAGTACGCCATTACGATGGCTCTCCGGGACGATCCAGTAATAGCTAGAGTCGATATGGAAGGTCTAGACTACCAGGAGATTGCAAGCCTTTGCCGCAAGGCAAGATTTCATCCCGAGCAGGTGGTCTGCTACTGTACGGCAACCAGAGCAGACGAAGTGGCCGCCGCAATCCTGACGGGCGCAAAAAGCCCTGACGACATCTCCTACATGACCGGTATGCGGACCGGCTGCAAAGTTGAATGCATACAGCCTATTTTACGGCTCCTTGAAGCCGCCGGTATAGAGCCCAAGCCAACCCCCGGCGGATGGCAATGGTACGGCCGTACGATAACCGCCTGGGAGATCCCGGAGGAAGTCAAAAAGAAGTACGGGAGTCGCGGTTTCTACTTTGACGAAGACATTGATCTCTTGAACCGCATAGTCAGCGCCCCGCTTCAGGGAAAGGAGTGATAACTCATGCGCCCTCCAATTACACCAATTGCACCTAGGCAGTCCCAATATGGGATAGATCCTTCGCTCATAAAAACCAGAGTTTGCGAGCTTCCTGGAATGACTTCAGTTACGCTTCGCGAGCTATTCCCGGACTTGCCGCCTGTGATCTTTCCATCGGACGAGGGGATATCGGCGGTGCGCCGCCATACGGAACAGGCCCTCAGTAACGTGGATATGAGTAAAATCAAACCTGAGCACAAGGTGAATATCCTGTCTTCGCATCACGGTTTCACACTCCTTGGAGGAGAACCTTACGCCGAGATGCTTCGAACCATACGTGACACGATCGAAGAGAAGACTGGTTGCAGTAATATTCGCCTCAGAGCGGGCGTGGGACTGCGCTTCCGCGAAACCGAAGAGTACATCCGTCGATATAAGCTTGATGAGTATTTCAAGGGAAAAGCCCGAGGAGTGGCCCCTGTCGATGAGGGCGTTGCCATCGAAACCGAAATCGGGACTCTTTATGGAATAAAACGAATCTATGACGCTGACTGGATAGTCCACGCTCATAACAGCGACGTCCGGGAGGTGCACTTCCATCGGATGGTGGATCGAGCTGTAAAACCTTTCGGAATGTCATATGCCCGGATTGAAACGCGGTCTACTTACCATCAGAACTTGGGGCCCAGAGCTGCGAATTTTATTGCCCGGGCCATCTTCGATTCAGCCTTCGTTCAAGACAAATTCGCGTTTTCGTGTTTTTTGACTGTGGCGCCGCACGGAATTCTCGGGGTAGATGCGGACAACGATTTATATCGGCTTAATGGCAGGGTAACCGAAGTCGGCTGCCGCTATTATGGCAAGATGATGACTCTGTTCGGTGAGATTGATGAGTGCATCGCCGCTCTCGATTTCCCGTGTCCTGTGGTGTACGTATTCTCGGCCGGTGTCATTTACGCCAACTTTGTAGGTGCGAACACGGACCTTTTCGATCTGGAAATGGCGCTGCCGGCCTACACCTGGTACACTGAGGCTTTTTATGGCAGGAAAGGCCGTCCCCTACTTCCCGACATTCCACTTTTGAATCCGGCCGTGAAGATGTGCGTACACAGCTATGCGTGGATAGGGTATCCCAGTGCGTTTTTCAGTGAGCACATTCCAACGGTGGTGGTTGGGCAGGCCCAAGCGGATCTTTTCAACCGCGACCCTCAGAATCTTTCCTACATGAAACATGCCGTGTTGTCCGACGACACCGAAGCAGCAATGGATTTTGCTCGAAAAGTCACAGGGACGGAAAAGATTCTTATTTTCGATGGTGCCCCTGGCGGGATCAATTTGAGTAAGCCGTTGGCAGATTTCCTCCTGGAAAAGGCTCCGGCGGTAAATCGGCGGGTAGAGGAGGAACTCATGCCGAAATGGCTGCAACAGCGAGGCGTTAATCTGAAGGCAGTTGCATAACCGGCGCTAAGCGCAATACAAGAGCACAAATGTCCTAGGTGATGGTCCACCTTTCTCCGGAGATCTGCCTTCGGAGAGAGATTACTATAAGTTTGTCCAACCGCGTGGATGTTTGCCCGGTAGGGATGTACATTCTAAGTGAGCCTATCAAGGTATGGAGGTGTCAGATGGCTGTTATTGAAAAAGGAGAAAGCTTGGGTTCAAGCTTCCTGCAACTTCTAAAGGACACCAACCCGGCTGGTGTCGGCACAGGATTCGTAGCAACTCTGTTCAGCACCTTAGGACCGGGTGTCATCGTTTTGGCTTCAGCCAAAGCGGGCGGCCTTACCGACGGGCAGGCTGTCTCGTGGCTCTTGGCTCTGTACAGTTTTGGAGGCCTCGCCACCATGTTCGTGGCACTGCGTTACCGAATTCCCCTGGTTATTGCTTACAGTATTCCTGGTGCGGTGCTACTGGCCAAGCTTCTTCCAAATTTTACTCTGTCCGAGGCCACTGGAGCCTATATCGTCGTAGGTATAGTCACATTGATTCTTACGGTGACGGGTCTCATAAAAAAGGTTGTGGACAGAATCCCAGTACCAATCATGTTGGGGATGGTTGGCGGAGTGTTGTTCAGCTTTGGCATAGGACTTTTTAAGGCATCCATAGAACAACCGCAGATCTACGGGATCATGATGCTTGTGTTCTTTGGAACGATGGCGTTTAAAAAATTTGCTTCGAGAATCCCACCGATAA
This sequence comes from Desulfomonilaceae bacterium, assembly GCA_052144015.1. Taxonomy (GTDB): domain Bacteria; phylum Desulfobacterota; class Desulfomonilia; order Desulfomonilales; family Desulfomonilaceae; genus DATJPW01. The sequence goes on along the minus strand of JBKQRG010000042.1, from coordinate 9,691 downwards.
TTGTCGCTATAGTGGTCGGCGTGGTGCTTCTGTTGGTCTACGGTCAAATCAAGGCAGTACCATTGAACTTTGAAATTGCAAGGCCCGAGTTCATCTGGCCCACCTTCTCACTGCGTGCCATCATTGATATCAGCGTGCCGCTATTCTTTCTGGTGATTGGTGTTCAAAATATCCAGGCAGTTGGAGTCTTGATAGCCGAGAATTACACTCCTCCCATCAACGCAATGTACTTTATTCCGAGTATAGGTGCATTCTACAATGCCAGTATCGGGGGCCATTGCGCGGTCACTGCCGGTCCGAGCACGGCAATTTGCTCAAGCCCCGCTGCTCACGAAAAACATGAGTTGCGGTACGTCGCTGCTTTTTACGAAGGGGTCTTCTGGTTCTGCTTCGCCCTTCTGGCCAAAGCTGCAGTGGATTCCGTCAATATGGTTCCGAAGGAATTTACGGCGGTCCTGGCCGGCATCGCCATGTTCGACGTTTTCTCGACCGCTTTTCGGGGAGCATTTTCAGGAAAATTCAGGTATGGAGCACTCGTCGCTTTTTTCATTTCCGTGACAAATCTTTCTATCCTGAATGTAGGCGCTCCTTTGTGGGCCATCATATTCGGTGTCATTATATCTCTTGCACTCGAGAGAGAAGATTTCAAAAAGACCAACAACGCGGCACAGCCGGCTGCTAATACTGCGCCAGCACCCGCTCCTGCAAATCCATAGGGATTGAAGTGGGTCGCTAATAAAGGGGTGTGCCCTGGAACTAATCATTTTCTTTATATAAGGAACCGGAGAAAAAATCATGGCGCCACGTTTTGTTCGCCGAATCGCTCGCACCCAAAAGGCAATGGTTGAAGGAGGGTATGACGTCCTGGTTGTCACCAACCGTGAAAACCTCATCTACTTCACGGGGGTGACCCAGATAGAATGTCTTGGGGTCGTCATCCCTCGAGAAGGAGAAGCGTGGGCAATCGCATTGTGGCTCGATGCCGAATACGTCAAGGAGCATTCGGGTTTGCGGACAAAAGCGTATCATTTTCCGCGGCAGAATCTCGGCGCAATTATGGTGGAGTGTATCAGGGCGTTCGGTGTATCTCGCCCACGTATAGGTTTTGAGCGATATTTCGTAGATTTTGCGGTCTATGAAGCTCTGAAAGGGGCCTTTTCAGAAACCGATTTCAAAGGGGCCGGTGAACTCTTCTATCGCTTGCGGGCGGTGAAAGAACCTGAAGAGTTGGTGTTGATGCGAAAGGCAGCCACCGCCGCCTGCAAAGGAATGGGTGAAGCCCTGAAGGCTGTCCGTGTAGGGGTGACGGAATTAGAAGTACTAGCGGAGGCCGAGTACGCGATGTTGAAGGCGGGTTCCTGGGGGTCGCCCTTCCGGCCTCAAGTAGTTTCCGGAGATCGCACTCTCCTGGCACATCCCACGGCAAGTAATAAGGTGATCGAGTCCGGTGAGGTCGTTGTCGTACACCTCGGGGCCACCTGTGAAGGGTACTGCGCCAAAATGGCCCGTACCGCTGTTCTCGGGGATGTTCCCTCTGCTCAAAGGGAAGTTCACTCGCTGTTGGTGCTGGCTTTGGAGAAAGCAGAGGCCGCTCTTCGACCAGGCGCAACTTCGGGGCAGGTGGACGCTGCCGCCCGTGAGGTGGTGGAGAGTGCGGGTTACGGAAATTCTTATCTTGAGTCGGTTGGTTATGGCGTAGGGTTGCGCCAATCGGAATTCTACCCGATAATTGGGCGCGGCCGAAACGAGGTCATGGAAGCCGGGATGGTAATCGACTTGCTTTTGCCGACTATCTATCGAAAAGGAGTCGGAGGTCCCAGAGTGACTGACGTGATCTACGTCGGTGATGCCGAAAATGAGGTATTGACTGCTTATCCACGCAACCTCGTGCAGGTCTGATTAATCCGGCTTGCTTGCCGGATGCAGCTGGAAATGAGATTGGGTGCAGAGACACAAAGTCAAGATCGGCAATCCAAGGCAGCTGGGTGGAAAATACTCGGAGGTCAGCATGACCACTGCAACGCAAGTGAAACAGCATGATAGCGAGCAGAAATTTTTATTAGGCAACGAAGCCTTGGCGAGGGGTGCCCTTGAGGCGGGCATCAGTTTTGCTGCCGGGTACCCCGGGACACCCTCGTCAGAGATAATAGAGACTCTCGCTAAGTCTGCGAAAGAGTTGAACCTGTACGTCGAATGGTCCACCAATGAGAAAGTTGCGGCAGAGGGGGCCGCAGCGGGAGCCATTGCCGGGTTGAGAACCCTTGTTGCGATGAAGAACGCCGGATTGAGCGTGGCTCTGGATTTTCTGACACATTTAAGTCTTACCGGATTAGGAGATCGACGCGGCGCCCTGGCTGTAATTGTGTGCGATGACCCGGACGCGCACTCGAGTGGTGACGAGACCGATTCCCGATGGCTGGCCAAGTTTGCATCAGCTCCTCTTATGGAACCGAGCACCGTGCAGGAGGCTCATCAGATGATTCAGGCAGCGTATAATCTGTCAGAGAATCACGAATGTTATGTTATGTTGCGGAGTTACACTCGGCTTTCCCATGCCAGCAGCGTGGTGGAACTGGGTGAGGTGCGGACGAGCCTGCGCAAGGCCTACACCGATCCCTCGTCGTGCCTCACGCCTTACCTTGCAAAACCCAGGCATGATGCAGTCTTAAGAAAACTTGAACAGATTGAAAAAGAATTCGATGCTTCGCCGTTCAACGAGTACTTGGGGCCCAAAAGGCCGAAAACGGTTATCGTTTGTAGCGGAAGCGGGGTGACCAGTGCAACCGAGGCCATTGAGCTGCTGGGATTAGAAAAATCAGTGGGGATTCTGAAGCTCGGCACTTTGTGGCCGTTCCCAAAGTCATTTGTTCAACGGCACTTGAAAAATATTGCACAAATTTTAGTTGTGGAGGAGGTAGATCCGTTTGTCGAGTTCCACATCAAGGAAGCTCTGTATGAAGCAAAAACACCAAACCGGGAGGTTTACGGCAAGGTTTCAGGCCACATTCCCGATTATGGCGAGATCGATCCCGACAGAGTTGTTCAGGCACTGAGCTCAATCTTGAAACTGGAGTATCGGTCCAGGTCCGCAAAATACACCCGTGCGGCTCAGTCGGCCGTGGATGATATCTTGGTCAGTCGAGGTCTATCATGGTGTCCCGGGTGCCCACATAGGGCGAGCTTTTGGGCCTTGGGCAAGGCGCTTAAAGCTGACAAGCGTGACATCTATGTTACTGGCGACATTGGATGTTACACGCTGGATGTTTTTCCCGAGGGCAAATGTCAAATGAATCTGCTCCATGCTATGGGTTCAGGCGTGGGCCTAGCCGCCGGATTGGGCCAACTGGGCAAGTTCGGGTATGACCAGCCGGTAATATCCATCTGCGGGGATTCGACATTTTTTCATGCGTCACTCCCGGGATTGATTAATGCAATTTACAACAAGTCCAACATGATTCTCGTCATTTTAGATAATCAGGCCACGGCTATGACTGGTTTTCAGGCGCATCCCGGCGTAGGGTATAACGCGATCGGTGAACCGGCGAATAGAATAGATATCGAGAACCTGTGCCGTGCGCTCGGCGCAATGGTTACGGTATCCGATGCATTCGATGTCAAGGGTACTACCGCGAAAATCCGTGAACTCTTGAAATTGAATGAAGGTGTCCGAATATTAATCCTCCGGAGAACCTGTGAACTTCTCCGCATGAGAAAAGATAAAAAGAAGCCGCTGTTGGTGAAGGTGGATGCTCAGAAGTGTAAAGGCCAAAAGTGTGCGATTTGCTACAGTGCTTTTAGGTGCCCCGCATTTATGCAGGATGCTGGTACCGGTAAGGCTGCAATCAGGGAGGAGGCCTGTCCGGGTTGCGGGGTTTGTATAAGTGTTTGTCCATCCAAAGCAATTATCGGGGAGGTACAAGCGTCATGAGCTTGAAAGCTGATCCGCTTAACTTAATTGTGTGTGGGGTGGGTGGACAAGGGAATATTCTAATATCCAGAATGATCGGAAGAATCCTGTTTCGCAAAGGTTATCACGTCACCATCGGTGAAACCTTCGGCGCAGCGCAGCGTGGAGGCGCGGTACACAGCAGCATGCGAATTTCCAAGAATCGCTACTATGGTCCGCTTATTCCCAAAGGCAAGGCGCACATCATCGCAAGCTTGGAGCTCCTGGAAACATTGAGGATACTTGCAGTTTACGGCAATGAAAACGTGGTGACAGTCACGAACACTCAACCCGTGTATCCGGTGGCAGTGCTGTCGCGCCGAAGGGAGTATCCTGATCTTGTTATGCTTCAGAAGACTGTCCTCAGTCTCTCACGAGCTGCTTGGCTGCTGAATGTGACCCAGATGGCTCTGGATTTAGGATCTCCAATCGCAGCAAATATTATTTTGCTCGGGAGCTTGCTCGGCACCGGCAAGATGCCTTTGTCCATTGCGGAAGTCGACGAAGAAATCAGGTCAACTTTTCCGGCTTCCGCTGCCAAACTCAATCTCACGGCGCTGCAAATAGGAATAGAAGCGGTCTTGTCTCCTTCTACAGCACACTAAATGAGGCGCTGTGTAGCACGAGATCAGCCGCTCTTCTGTCGCAGACCGTACACCTGCCAGGTATTCTGACTAAAAACGTGAGGAAGCCTACCCATGTCCCTCAGCAGAACAGCCGTGCTGTCCCTGCGCAGTGAGTTTCCTGCCTTAAGAAACACTCTTAATGGTCACCCCATAATTTTTTTTGATAGTCCTGGGGGAACCCAAGTCCACGAATCCGTAATCGAGGCTATGAAGACTTACCTCATCTCGGCCAACAGCAACGCTCACGGAGCATTTGCGTTCAGTAAACGTACGGATGAGGCGACTTATGAAGCCCGGACAGCACTGAGTGACTTCTTCAATGCTTCTCGACCTGAAGAAATTGTTTTCGGACCAAACATGACGACCCTGACGTTCCGAGTCAGCCAGGCTATCGGTCAGACCCTAGAGCCGGGAGACGAAATCATCGTAACTCGCCTTGACCATGATGCCAATATATCACCCTGGTTGGCGCTACAGGCGAAGGGAGTAAAAATCAGGGTTATAGATTTCGACGCTGTTGATTGTACCTTGATAATGGCCGACCTGGACCGGTTTCTCAATAGCCGAACACGATTGGTGGCCGCGGGATACGCTTCCAATGCTGTCGGAACCATTAACGATGTGAAACTGATAACCGATAAGGCGCACCAGGCCGGAGCTTGGGTGTTCATAGACGCGGTACACTATGCTCCTCATGGGCCAATCGATGTGGATTATCTTGGATGCGATTTTCTGGTTTGTTCGCCCTATAAGTTTTTCGGACCGCACCTGGGGGTACTCTACGCTCGATTCGATATCTTGGATGCACTGCCTGCACTCAAGGTGGTGCCTGCCAGCCCAGTCCCGCCGGAGAAGTTTGAGACCGGCACAAATAACTTCGAAGGTATTGTGGGAGCTGGGGCTGCGGTGAATTACCTGGCGTCGGTGGGGAACAGATTTGGCTCTGAACACGAATCCGAATATGTTGGTTTCCAGGGCCGTCGAAAGAGTCTGAAACTAGGCATGCACGTCATACGCTCTTACGAACAACAACTATGCGGACGACTTTTAACAGGTCTGAACGGTAATTCCCAGATCCGAATTTACGGAGTGGTCGACCCTCTGCGGTTTGACCATCGGGTACCGACTGTTGGGCTTACGGTGCAGGGGCAGACTGCAAGAGCCGTGGCATCCAAGCTCGCTGAAAAGGGGATTTTCGTTTGGGATGGTCATTTCTACGCAGTGAAAGCCATCGAGCGTCTTGGGCTACACGAGCAAGGTGGGCTGTTAAGAGTGGGCCTCTGCCATTATAACTCGGGAGAAGAAGTTGAGACCTTGCTTAGCGCGCTTCACGAGGTATCCCACGATTGACGTGCCCAGTGCCAAACGACCTTACATTGCGCATCTAGAGGGAACAAGCCGAGAAACTTAACCTCTGCTGAATCAATCGGCTTCTGTTTTTTTCGATCCTTGCCGAACTTTTGTGCTGTTCCCCCATGAATTCCCTCAGGATGTGATACGCCTTCGCTCGCTAACATATTTCCCTCATCTGAGGAAAATTCCCTGGTAGAATACGAAGTCGTATCACAGAATGCAATTGGCTCCACGGAGGAACCAATCACAGGCGGGCCTTGATCCGGGACAGGCGCAACTTAAACACAGGATACGGGCGCGCGCCGTAAACGGTCCCGTATCTTGAACCCCGTAGAGATGCCAAGGTCGATCGGAGCCTCGTCAATCGAAGCATGGAAATAAGCCCGGACGTCCAGGCGTTGCGAGCCAGTCGCGCTTCGGGCGAGGTCATGGTTCGGCAAGCTTTGATCCGTTTGAAATTGGATGCGAGATGTTCAATCCCTCTCCACTCGATTCCTGTAGGCACTGAGGTGTCTCGGGCTGTAATCTTATCCAAAAGAATCAACTCCCGCCCTGACCTCTTGAGCAGGAGAAGACTCTCTTGTGGAGACGGTTCACGCTGCCTTTGGCTATCTCCGCACAGGAATCCCGATGGCATTGCAACCGACTGTTGGTGCAAATGGGTGCAACGGTCGTATTCATCAGGATAAAGGCGCCAAGCTCCCAAAGTCTGATCTCCATAAAGCATTTTGATCAGTTCGCCTAAGCCGTTCTCCCTCCGAATTACCTCCGCACGTTTGTGCGAACAGACAATATCCAGAAACACGAAATTAGTTTTGGACTTAACGGCCGGGACCTGATTTACCAGACTCCGTACCAGATGGTTGCGGATTTCCGCTGCCTCTCTCCAGTCTTGGCTCAACCCGGCGTGAAAAACCGCCATAAAACCAATAAGAACCAGGGCCCCTGTCCTTCCGATCAGCTTGACTGACGGCCGGCGCCATCCAGTCAGGCCGCAGGCCAGCAAAATTGCCATACCGAAAGAAGCTGACGAATAGATCCTGCTGGCCCAAGTGAAATTAAACCATGGTAGATCAACCCCCGGCCCCGGCCCGGTTTTCAATATGAGGGTTTCGACCAACGGGGGACGGCAAAGTCCATACCCGGCGAGCTGGTACGGAAGCATTCCCAGAAACAGTATTCCGCAGCCGAGGGCGACCAGATACCATCCTGATTCCGTCTGGAACCATCCCTGTGGGCCCATCTTGTCGAGAGGACGATCATGGTTCCTTAGAAAAAACAGACCAGCGGTGGCCAGTGCCACTAGAAAACCAGCCAGAAGAGCCCATCGATTGTCGGATACTGACATGAACGGTGCGACCAGATAGAATGGAAGTAAGGCAAGATAGGACCACAAGAGTTCAAAAGGAGGCAAGAGACTGCTGTGGTAAACGGCGCCCCCGTTCAGGAAAACGAATCTGACTGTCACAGCAGCAGCAAATGCTACTACAACCCCCCCAGAGAGTTTGATCAAAAAAACCGGATCGAAAGCCTGATTCGAGCAGCGCTGGTGAACCGGCCATACCAGCACCGGCATCAAGAAAATCAAAAAACTGGACGCCTCGTACGTTAGGAATGAGACCAGGTACAGAGCTACGGGCAGAGTGAGCCCCCTCCATGATGACGATCGTCTTGCCCAGTGCTGGAATGCTACTACGGTAACCCAATACAATAACATGCTGAGCCGGGAATTGTCGGTGAACAAAACGTAAGTCAAGCATGAAACCGGAGGTAGGAAAAATGTCAACAACACGGCAATTGAGACAAAAACCTGCCGACCTGGAAAAGCTCGATCCAGCGATACTCCCATTAGAACTGCGGAGCCTGCCAGCAGCAACAGAGAACACAAGTGAAAGGCGACTCTGTTGAAGCCGAACAGCTGGAACAGGCTGATCCAATAAACTCCTTCTATCGGCCTCAGGAATTTGCGTGCATAGAGAATCAGCGAATCCGAAAAGTTGTTCCAATATGGTAATGACAGTATCCACCAGTCATCCGCGTCGAAACCGATGTCACCCGTCATTGCCGTGAGAACAATACAATAAAGCCCCAGTCCCCCCGCCAAATACCATAGATATGAACTGCTGTTTCCAGGTTGTTCCGTTGACATAGCCCGAGAGCCTCTTATGCGATCTTCACTTGAGTAGTTGATTGATCCCGCCTTGACCTAACAAGTAACGCGGATGAATATAAGCAGAAGCAGCTCACGAAAAGTCAAATGTTTTATGCCGGTCCCTGTGATTTTTATTTAAATCAATTTTCAAAACACCACGACTAAGTTCTCTCAAAGAAATATCTGATGCGAAAAAGCACTTCATGCGAGAAGATGCTCGTAAGCCGTATGAAACCATTCCGTTACCATAAATGCTCAATCTACACGAGCGCTACTGCCGCATGAAGTTGACCACGCCAAAGTAAATAATGGGCGCAATCGCCAATCGATAGTAAGCGAATGGTACCAATGTCCAGCGACCAAGAAAGGCAATGAAGGTTTTAATTGCCATCAAAGCGCATAAGAATGATACCAAAAGGCCCACGAAAAACAAAGGGAGATCTGAAGCCTGAAACAGGCTCCAATTCTTGTACAGATCGTAAACTGCCGCCGCAATCAATATGGGAACAGCCGCTAAGAAAGAATATTCAGCAGCCATTTTCCGAGAAAATCCACAGAAAATTCCGGCTATAATTGTGGAGGCCGAGCGAGATACTCCCGGCCACAGAGAGAGGCATTGGACCAATCCGATTATGCCTGCTTGGGTATAGGTCAACTCGTTTAGATCGGAAATCCGAGGATCGGGTTTGTATTTCTCGGCGATGAGTATCGCTATTCCGCCTACTCCCAACGCTCCCGCCACGGTCAGAGGCCCGAACAGATAAGTTTTAATGAAATGATGGCCCGCAGCCCCGACTATTACTGCGGGCAAGGTAGTCAAGGCCAGGAAGGAGATGCCTCTCCAGCCTGAAAATCCTTGATTTTCTTCGTGTTGCATAAGTGGAATTAACCGGAAGAAACGATCTCTATACAGGACGAGTACGGCCGAAATTGCCCCTATTTGCAGAAACACTTGAAAGCAAGTGGCCTTGGGCCCGGTAAAATTTAACAGGCTGCCAACGACAATGAGATGACCTGCTGACGAAATCGGCAGATATTCGGTGAATCCGAGCACCGCTCCAAGAATTACGGCAATCAAGAAAATGTTCATAAAACCCTCTCCACAGCAGCGTAATCAAATCTGTCCGCATAGGATGTCGGGAAATCTGTGCGGACTCTGTCACAGGTTTTAATATTTAGTCAATCTGCTTGCTTATGTCCAATTCAGGCCGTTTCCACAGCGATTATTCTGCCCGTACGAAAGATCGGCCCCACGGCCAACGCAGCACGCGGCAAGAAACAAAACCAAGAATGTGAAATTGGGGAACACAAGGGAAAGATGTCGCGCTTGTACCAGTCTCCTGACAATCACGGGACGTGAGGAAAACACCGTGAGAAAAATATACGCGAGCGTTCTTGAACGGTTCGCAAGAACGGACAGGCTGATAGCGTTCATGATTGGTCAGTAAACTTCGGCAGAAAAAAGAACTACTTCAGGTCAGTCTTCTCGTGGGGCGTACTAGGCGTTTCGTTGGTCGCCGCGCCCGTTTGAGCAGGTACCGAAGGCGGAGGTGCAGTAACCTGAGGTGGAGGCGTTTCCGGTGTTTCCACACCCTCCATTGCTTTTTTGAAGCT